>DUUN01000043.1 GCA_012841535.1 Gallicola sp.
AGCCCCGCCTCTAGTTCTTTTTAACAAACCTTTACTATCCATTTCATTAAGTATTTTTCTAGAGGTAACTTCTGAAACATCAAACACCTTACTAAGTTGTTTCACTGTTACAGAATCGTTTTCTTCTAATAGCTGTAACACTAAATTTGTTCTTTCTAAATTAAGCATATTCTTTTCCTTTCATTTCTCTTTCATAATATATCATTTTATTTCAAATGTCAATATTTTTCTTTCGTTTTCTTTCGTTTCTCTTTCATAATATATTTGTTATATAATTATTTGCACATATAAAAAAGTACACCTAAAAATTAATCCTAATAACTTACTTTTAAGGTGCACTCCCTATTAAAACTTTTCTACTATTATAAATTATTTTCTTTGTCCATATGTTTTAAATTTTATAGCCATTCTATCCATTTCATCATCATCCAATATAATAGGTTCTCCTATAGACTTAGCTCTATAATATACCTCTGAACAATACTCTACTTCCTCCACAATATTAAATGCATTTAATAGGTCGGTACTTCCAGCAATCATTCCATGATTTGCAAGTAATGCTGCTTTTCTTCCTTTCATGGCTTCGTAGGAGTTTTTAGCTAACTCCGTAGAACCAAAAGTAGCATATTCGGCACATTTTACATCTTTACCGGCAACTGCAATCATATAATGAGTTGAAGGCAATGTCCATCTTAAACATGCTATAACCGTAGCAAAAGTCGTATGGGCATGAATTACCGCATCTATATCATCCCTATTGTCATAAAGAATTTTATGCATTTCCCATTCACTTGATGGAACCCTATTTCCTTCTACAATTTCACCAGCTTTATTCATTATAACTATATCTTCTGGTTTTATTTCAAAAAAATCAATTCCCGATGGAGTAATTGCCATTAATTCTTTTTCTCTATCATAGACACTTAAATTTCCACCAGTACCTTTAGTTAAATTTGTTTCAACTAGTTTCTTTCCATATTTTATTAGCTCATAACGAGCTTCTTCCATTAACATTTTAATCCTCCCATTTTATAAAGGACCTATTAGGTCCTTTATTTTATTCATATAACAATAGAGTTGTTTCTCTGGAATCCATCTTACTTTAATAATAACATATAGTATAAATATCAATATCTTTATTTTTCACAACTCTAACTCTTTCTACTTATAATTAACAGTCTTATATCTCATATAAATATATTCTTATTACACATTCTACTAATTTTTAGGAATATTTTTTAACATACTATCTCCTTATTTATACATTGGTCCATAATACTCACAAGCTCTAAAATCAGAAGCTTCTAAATCCTTAGTTCCAAATCCATTAAAAGAATGTGGTCTAAATATTTTTTCATCCGGAACATTATGCATAACTACAGGTATTCTTAACATACTAGCTAAAGTAATTAAATCAGCACCTACATGTCCATATACTGATGCACAATGATTTGCTCCCCATTTAGCCATTACATCATAAACCGTTTCAAAGCCTTTAACTCCTAATCTTGGTGCAAACCAAGTTGTTGGCCAAGTTTTATCTGTTCTTTCGTCTAATATTTTATGAATTTCTTCATCTATTACACAAGTATATCCTTCTGCTATTTGCAATGTTGGACCTACTCCATCAACAATATTTACTCTTATTATAGTAAGTGGCATTTCTGCACCGGTTTTAAAATGAGATGAAAAACCGCCACCTCTAAAATATTCATAATTTGCCCTATCCCAACTTGTAGCTTCCAAACAAGCTTTAATATCCTCTTCTGTCATATTCCAGAACTCTTTCATTACACCATTACCATTTTCATCCTTAGCTGCTCCTGTGCCATCTAATGCTGTTGCTCCGGAATTTATTAAATGTATTATTCCATCTTTAGCTTTTCCTTCTAGTTCTTTACCGGTAACTCTTTTTACCGCTTCAGGTGACCAGTAGGTTCTAACATCTGAAAATAAAGGTGCCTTATTTGTTATAAGAGTTCCTAATAACATAGATACTCCATTTAAAGTATCATTTTCAGTTGCAAATGCCATAGGTTTTCTTGCGCCATTCCAATCAAATGTAGATGCCATTATAGCTTCTGTAAAATCACCATTAGGTAACCAATCGGTCCATTGTCTTTGTCCTTGGAATCCACCTGCTATACCATTTCTTCCTAATGCCTCTTCATGCCATCCCAATTCATTTAATTTTGGATTTCCTTCAATAATATCTCGTACAATTATTGCATGTTTAGCAATAAATTCCCAATCTTTGTCAGGATCTACTACCTTGGATTTTTTTATAATATCAGGAAAATCTTTCCCTTTATTAATATCTTGTCCTTCTGTACAATTGGCTTTTATCCATGCATATGCTTTTTCATATTCTTCTTTATCATATATTTCAAGTTTCATTCTTCTTAATATTTCTGTCATGTCTACCCATTCAGTTCTCATTCCTAAATATTTTTGGAAGAATTCTGCATTTGCATCTGAACCTGCAATTCCCATACATATTGATCCTATATTAACGTATGCCTTATCTTTCATTTGTCCTACAGCAATTGCCGCTTTTGCAAATTTAAATATTTTTTCTTTTACATCTTCAGGTATTGTTGTATCGTCTAAATCCTGAACATGTTCTCCATATATTGAAAATGCCGGTAAACCCCTTTGAGCATAAGCTGCCATAACTGCTGCTAAATAAACTGCTCCCGGTCTTTCTGTACCATTAAAACCCCATACTGCTTTAATTGTATTATTGTCTAAATCCATTGTTTCAGTTCCGTAACACCAGCAAGGAGTTACTGTTAATGTTGCTACTACATTTTCTCTTGCAAATTTTTCTGCACATTTGCCAGCCTCTGCTCCACCACCAATAGTAGAATCTGAAATAACGCATTTTACAGCTGTTCCATCAGCGTATTTTATATTGTCCTCTATTAGTTTTTTTGCATTTTTAGCCATATTCATCGTTTGAATTTCAAGGCTTTCTCTTACTCCGCCCCATCTTCCATCAATTACCGGTCTTATTCCTATTTTTGGATATTTCATCTTTCCCTCCTGTTATTTAATTAATTACTTTACCTTATCCAGTCCTCACAATTTTTTGGTAGATATTCCTTTACCTTGTAAGTATTTTTTATAATTTCATCTATATTCATTTTTTCACTCTCAACTACTGCTAACTGTACTAATATATTACCTATTGCAGTAGCTTCGTAAGGTCCTGCTAAAACTTTTTTGTTTAATCCATCTGCTATCATTTGACATAGAAACTCAGCCTTGGCACCTCCACCAATAATATGAATCCCTTTAAACTTATATCCTATTATTTTTTCTATTTCATTTATTATTTCTTTATATTTAAATACTAAACTTTCATATATTACTCTAAAATATTTACGTTTATCATCTAATAATTCTTGTTTTGTAGTTAATAAATATTTTTCTATAGATTCAATTATAGATATTTCTTCATTTGTAAAATCTACATAGTCAGTATCGACATAAGCTTCAAACGGTTCAGTTTTTGTTACAAAATCGGTTATATATGAATAATCAAAATCGATTTTATAAATATCCTTTAATTCCTTTCTCAATCTTTCGATTAAATAAAGACCTGTTATATTTTTAAAGAACATGTTTTTTGAATCAAATCCAATTTCATTTGTTAATTCAGATTTAAATACATCCTTATTAATTATTGCCTCTTCTGTACAGCAACCTATTAAGGACCAAGTCCCACTGGACAAAAAAGCATATTCTTTGTCATTATAAGCTTTAGTTAAGTATACTGCACTAGCTGTATCATGTGATGCAACTGAAATTACATCTATATTTGTTTCTTTTAATCTTTCATCTATAGAGTTTTTTGTTTTTCCAATTATAGACTTGTTTTTTATAATTTTAGGAAGTATATCTTTATTTATAGAAAATTCTTTCAGCATCTCAAAATTCCAATTTTGTTCTTTTATATTTAACATTTGACTTGTAGATGCTATTGTCAATTCAGAACAAATTTCTGCTGTTAATATGTAATTTATTAAATCCGGTAAAAATAATATTTTATCTATGTCCTTGTATGTATTTGGATTTAATTTTCTATATGCTAATAATTGAAATAAAGAGTTAATACCCATTATTTGATTTCCTGTTTCTAAAAAGATTTCTTCTTTGGACATATATTTTTCTGCATATTCAATTCCTAAACTATTTTTTATATCTCTATAGGAAATAGGATTTTCTATGAGCCTACCTTCTTTATTAAGCAGTCCAAAGTCCACTCCCCATGTGTCAATTCCTAGACTGGAAATTTCTCCACTATGTTTTAAAATCATTTCAATTATATTGTTAATTATTTTATCCCATTGCCAACGTTTTCTTCCTTCATAATCTACTATTTCATGTGTGAATCTACCAATGGTTTCAATTTTTAATTTTTCATCTTGAATATATCCAATAACTCCTCTAATAGATGTTGCACCCATATCAATAGCAAGAACTTTTTTCATTACATCACCAACTTTCTTGTTATAATTATAACATCATTTTATTATTTTTACTCTTTTGAATGATATTATGATAATATATACATATAGTTACATAAAATCATTCAAAAATCTTCAAATCTATTCAAAGGAGGCTATATGATACCTGAGGAAAGAATCCATCAAATAAAAAATATACTATATGAAAAAAAGAATATTAGTGTAAAGGAATTATGCAAAATCCTATACTGTAGTCCTTCAACTATTAGAAGGGATCTTTTGGAATTAGAAAAAAACGGATTACTTAGAAGAACCCACGGTGGTGCAACTTTAATTACTAACACTACAACAGAATTTTCTGCTACTCTAAGAGCCTTAGATAATAAAGAAGCTAAAAAAAGAATTTGTAATTTAGCCTCAAAATTTTTACGAGATGATATGTCAATTTTTATTGATTCATCTTCAACTTTATACTTTATAACCGAATATGTATCATCATTTCATAATATGAAAGTTATTACAAACGGTATTAAAATAGCAACTGAGCTACGATATTCAGATAATGTTGAAGTTTTTTTAACAGGAGGAGTAGTAAAAACCAATTCACTTTCAATAGTTAGCGAATATGCTTCTGCTTTTGTTAAGGATTTTAATGCAGATTTATGCTTACTTTCTTGTAAATGCTTAGATAATAATGGCTATTATGAAGCCGATTACCAGCAAGCCCAAATAAAAAAGAACATGATCAACAATTCAAAATTAAAACTAATGTTGGCAGATTCAACAAAATTCGGCTATAATTCCTATATTAATCTAGCATCCCATAGCGATATTGATTATTTACTTACTGAAAAAATAGATTCTAGTAAAAATTTTAATTATGAGCAATTAAAAAGTAAACTAATCTACCAATAAACGTAAAAACACCAAGTATATGTACCGACCTCCTAATTGTTAGATTTTTGGTCTAACTTTTGGGAGTCGGCACAATAACTACATACTTGGTGTTTTATGATTTATTTTCTTATCATTTCTTTTTCCGTATACTCCTTAACACTAACTAAATCGCCAAGGGCAAAAAATCTATTTCCGGTAAATTTTTTCCCTTCATAATAACAATTCATTAAGGAAATTATTGGATTACCTCTTTTTTCTGCTTCTGTGTCCTCTATTAAATCTATTTGGTTAGGGTCAACAACTTTTGTGTCATATATTTTATATTCATAAATATTATTTTTATCTGTTATTTTTACTGTATCACCAATTTCTATTGATGTTAAATCTCCAAATAAGGTGTTATTTTCTGCATAATGTCCGGCTATAGCATAGTTTCCTTCCCCCATAACCTGATTATTTTTCATTGTTCCTACACCGGCAAATAATTCATTTTCACTTAAGCCTTTAAATATAGTAAGGTTTAAATCCAAACTAGGAATTACTATTTGTCCTACTATTAAATTTTTATTAATTTTCCCAGGATTAAGTAAAACCTTAGATGGTGAAATTTCACTAATATTTTCAAAATCAAAATCACCTTCTTCTTGATTATTGTTTTCAATTTCTTCTACTTTTAATTCTTCAAATTCATTTAATGTGTTATCAACTTTATTATTTATAAAAAATTTCATAATAGGTGTAATAAAAATAAATATAATTCCTATTATAATAATTATTAATCCAAAAATCTTTTTCCTCTTCATAATTTCTCCTTTTTATGTTATTTAATATAATATCAGAACTTCTTGACTTTTTATATAGCATAAATACATATTTGAGTTTTCCCTATAATAAAAGGGTAATATATATCTATAATCTTATGAAGGAGGGGGAAATAAATGAAAAAAGTAGTATTTTTTGCTTTTCAAGGTGAAGAAATGTGTTTTCTACATCTATTATTTAACGCAATTGATATGCATAAGAAAGGCATAGACACAAAAATTGTTATTGAGGGAAAATCTACTGCATTGGTGAAAACAATGACGGAAAAAGACAACCCTTTATTTAAACAGGTTGTTGAATTAAACTTAATTGATTCTGTTTGTGAAGCTTGTTCAAAACAAATGGGAGTATATGATTTTATTAAAGAAAATACAAATCTGACCTTTAATGGAGATTTATTAGGACATCCACCAATGGAACCTTATATTAATTCTAATTATGAAATAATAACTCTATAGTTAAAAAGCTAAAAATCCCTTTATTAAATAAAAGGGGTTTTTCTTATGAAATTATATTGTACAAGAGAATATATAGTTTTATTGACTCTACCATTTCTATGTGATATTATCTTATATACTAACTTCCCGCCGGGGATTTTTTTGTGTAGTAGGCCAGTGTTGCACAACACTGGTCTTTTTATTTAGGCAATTTAAAATAATGATTCGGAGGCTTTTATGTACAAAGAAAATTCTTTTAAACTGTTTATTAAATATGCTTTACCGCAGATGTTTGGACTTTTACTAAATTCGGTTTATTTAATAGTTGATGGTATTTTTATTGGTAACCGCTTAGGAAGGGATGCAATGGCTGCTGCTGCTGTATCAGTTCCTGTTGTTGAGTTTTTAATAGCAATATCATTAGCAGTTTCATCTGGAGCTGGAATTATAATATCCAGTTACTTAGGTAAAGACAAAAACGAAGATGCTAATAAAACTTTTAATTTATCAATTTTAGTTTTAGGATTAATTAGTATTATAATTGTGGTTTTTGGAAATATATTCATTAATGGAATAGCTAACCTACTAGGTTCTACTCCAGATATTCACGACCAGGCTGTAACATATTTATGGTATATACTAACTTTTTCACCATTTTTATTGTTTAGCTTTCTACTTAGTGGACTAGCTAGAAATGACAATAAACCAAAATTAGCAATGATTGCTTTAGTAGTTGGTTCTGTATCAAATATTGTTTTAGACTATGTATTTATGTATCCATTAAATATGGGAATTGCAGGAGCAGCTTTAGCAACTGCTTTAGGACCAATTTTTAGTGTACTTATACTATTGCCACATTTTATATCTAAAAAAGGATTCCTATATTTTACAAAACCTATAATTTCACATTTAGTTGAAAAAGTAAGAGAAATTGTAAGAATGATTACTTTAGGATTCCCTGCTTTTATAATGGAATTTACCATTGGTATAGTTACATTTATATATAATTACACAATAATTAAAAATGGTTACGGAGAAATAGGATTAGCTGCCTATTTAGTTATAGGATATTTAAGTTTAATAATTCTTACGGTATTCTTGGGAATTTCTCAGGGACTACAACCTATTTTCAGCTATTTTAATGGAAGAGAAGATGCAAAAAGAAATAAAGATCTTATTAACTTCTCTGTTAAGGCTGTAACAGGAATCGGGATTTTAATATATGTACTAGTTGTATTATTTGCTAAACCTTTTATAACAATTTTCTCACCAGATGATATAGAGTTAATAAACTTTACCTATGACAAAACCCTATTGTATTTTTGGGGATTTGTATTTGCTGGTTTAAATATTTTATTTATTTCCTTCTTCCAATCTGTAAGGGAAACAAAATCAGCATTAGTATTATCTTTATCTAGAGGATTAATAGTACTTCCTATATTTAATTTAATATTTCCTATATTTTTAGGAGCAAATGTAATTTGGTTTGGTCACTCTATTGCAGAAACAGTTACAGCAATATTTGCAATTTTATTTTTTGTAAAATATTATAAAAAATATTTTTTATCAGTTAAACTACACAAAAACAAGGGACTTTCTAGTTAGAAAGTCCTTTATTTTATGTTCAAATATTTATTTAACGGAGTTATATCCATAAGGAAAAATTGTTCTTTATTCTCCTGTAACATTCTTTTTACTTCTTCAACTTTTTCCCATCTTATATTAATGCTTTCATCGGTTTTTTCCAATAATTCCCCTTCTGCATAACAGATAAAAACATTTAAAACTATTGAATATAAGCCGGACATATTTTGACTTACACAAAAAGGGGTAAAATTTATAACTTTATTCCCATTTACCTCTGTATGAAAAACTTCTTCTTCCCCTAAAATTTTAGTAATTGTTAACCCTGTTTCCTCTCTTACTTCCCGTCTTAATGCTTCAAATATGTTCTCATATTCTCTAATTTTACCTGCGGGAAATTCCAAAAGTCCATTTTGATTATAGTATTCTTCTTTTTCTCTTTCCTGAATTAATATGTATTTTCGCCATTTATTTCCTTTTCTATAATAGCTCCAACACAAGGTACAGCAAAAGTTTCTTTCATTTTTCCTCCTGTATAAATTTATTTGCAAGTTTATAAACTTGTATAATTTTTTTATTGTTTAATTTCCAAGTTTTTAATTCTTCATTTATTAATATAGGATGCTTTTTACTTATATCCCTTATTACATTACCAACGGACTTTCTAACATATTCGCTTTCATCTTCTTTTAATATAGATAGTCTTAATATTACCTCCTTGGGATTTTCTTTAAAATATGGCCTATTAGTCCAAATTCTAAGACCTTCTGTAACAGCCCTTCTTGTATTTGGGTTATTGTTTTCAAGCCAGTTTTCTATTATAGTTAAAGACTTTTCGTAGCCAAATTTGCTACAATATTCATTAAATGATTTTGCCAGTATTTCCTGTACTCTCCAGTTTTCATCTTTTGAAACTTCATCTCTTAAGAAGTCTAGCTCTTGGGTATTTCCAGATAAATATCCTAATAAAAATACGCCATACATCCTTACCTGATAAATTTTTGACTTGTAGGACTTATATGCAAGATTTCTAATTTCTAAATCAGTATAGTTACTATAATCTGTTTTTGCTTGCTTTTCTATTATTTTAAATCCATTTTTTATTTTAAAAAGTTCTTTTTCTAAATATTTTATCTTATCCATTTTATTCCTAATTTATTTATAGTATAAAAATACTGCATAGCAGTTATTATGCAGCATTTTTTATTTTATATACTAAGCTTGTACTGTTTTTCTTTCCATAGTTTCATAAACTGCAGAAATTTTATCAGCTAAACAAACTATCCAACTTTCTTTAAATAATGGAAACAGCGGTACTAATGGGAACATATGCTTTAAAATAATATCTTCTTCTACCTTATTTAAGTCAAATTCCTTTTTTGCATTTTTCCAAGCTTTTCTTGGATGTCTAAAACCATGCCAACCTTCATGAGCATTTTTATCATGCCAATCGTAAAGAAAGTAATCATGTAAAAGCGCTCCTCTTACTAGGGTTTTATAGTCAACATTAGCTTTTAATTTATATGCAATTTTACAACTAATATAAGCAACTCTTAAACTATGCTCATATACAGATGTATTTCCATGTTGCATAAAATTAACAGTTTCCATAAATCTGGAATCTTCCTTTAATGATTTTATTTCATTAATAATCATTCTTTTATATTCAATATTTTTCATTGTACCTCTTTTATTCTATTAAATATAGTAAATATTTTTTCCTTTCCACCTAAAGCAAACTCCTTTGTAGCTGAAAGTGTATCTGCTAGACAAACTATCCAGCTTTCCTTATACTTTGGTGGAGTAATTGTTAAAGGAAACATATGTCTTAATATTATATCTTCCTCAATTTTATTAATTTCATAATCTTTTTTTGCGTTATTTACTGCTGTTTTCCCATGTGTAAAAGCATGAAAACCTTCATGAATATTATCTTTTCTATTGTATAAAAAATAATCATGAAGTAAAGCCCCTCTTATTAAAGATTTATAATTTACTTTTAACCTATATTTTCTAACAATAGCAAGACTTAAATAAGCTACTTTTATACTATGTTCCAATACAGTTGTACTTCCATGTTGTAAAACCTTATCCATTTCAAAGAATCTTGGATTTTCTTTTAGTTTATTTAACTCTTCTCTTACTAAATCTTTAGTATTTATTTCCATAGTTTACTTCACTTAAGATTTCCTTTTCTTAAACATATTTTGAAAATACATCAACATAACGTGAATTAAAAGTTATTGATGTAACTATATTATACCCTATTTTCACAGGTTCTTCACTCCAAATTCCATCTGCATCAAAATATTTAAACAATACATAATCCCTATTTATATCACTAATTTTTCCAATCCAAAATTCTTCATTATACTCATCTTCTATAATTATATTTTTATTTACTTTACTTAAACTATAAAATATATTTTCCCAACTATTTAAATCTATTTCAGGAATTACAAGTTTCTCTAGAATAGCTTCCTTTTTAATAATAGTACTTGTTAAATCATCTCTTAATTCTGCCGACTTAATATCCTTTATTCTTCTAACAGAATATCCATCTAATAAAAATCATCTTCCACAGCCCCTAATAAGAATTCTTCATTTATTTTTAAAGGTATATAGTAATAATAATTGTCCTCATATTTAAAATATAGCCTTATAATTTCCTTGTTCTTTTCACAATTCTTTAAGATTTTCAACAAATTATTTCTATTCATATTTTTCTCCAATATTTTCCACTATACTAGCCAAAAAGTTCCATTAGGCATTCTTACCATACTTCCTTTAAATCTACTTTTAACCTTACCTGTTTTTAAATCCCTTACTACAACCTCTTCATAATAATGATATTTAACAGCAACTTCCTCAGAAGAATTATAAAAATAAGGCTCCTCTATCCATTTATTAAAATATAGCTTATCATTATCTCTGTAATAAAAACTTTCAGAGTCCTCCATCTCTATAATCTTTTTTTCCGGCCATATTATATCTAAAATAACCCCATCTTGTCTATAAAGTGTAATTGGATTTAGCTGTATTTTCAAATTATAACAATCTCTTATTTCAGACAAAAACACGACAGTCTCTTTCTCTAATTTATCTTCTTTTGGAAAATATTTCCAAATTTCTATTAATTCATTTGAAAAATCTACTCTTAAAATCCAAAATATTTCACCATCCCATAGAGGATTTTCTATATATACATTCTCTTGTAGAGAAAAAGGTATATATACTTCACCATCCGGAAAATGAATTATTCTTATATTCTTTCCTTCAAAGTTATATCCTCCCTTATAAAGCCCCTCAACTTCATAAAGATCTATCACTTCTCCCTTAAAATGACTTTGAAAATACCATTCATTTGTTCCTTCCACTTTTTCTAAGTATTCTCCTGAAATATTCTCAATTTTTTTGATTTTCATTATTCTCTCCATTATTAATTTATAAGTACATTAAATCTTCGCTAACTATACCAGTTTCTTTATTTATCCATCTCTACTATTAATTATTATACAAGTGATTATTATATTTTCCTACAAAAAAAGAACATTAAATCCTTTTAATTTTAATGTTCTTTAGAAAATAAAATTGTTGCTAATAATATTAACTTCAATGTAAACTAAACTTCCAATTTTTCTTTCCTATTTTTTTGATAAAGACGTAAAATAAATACTACTAATAAGAAAATCCATGAAAATGCTTCAGCGTAGGCAACTACCATATTATTAAATACCGGCTTAAAGGCATAAGAACAAACAATTCTTACAAGTAGGGATAGTATGCCGATAATACCGGAAAAAAGCATATCACCATTTCCCTCTAAATAACCTCTAATAGCCATACTAAGACCATAAATCAAGTAAAAACGAGAGATTGCATAGAAAAAAGATTTTCCAATAGCTACAGATTCAGCTGTTAAGCCAAATATTGCAATTAAATATTTACCTAATATAAGGACTAAAAAAGTTAAACTTAGGGATATAAATACCATCAAAATAGTTCCAATTTTAAATACTTTTTTTGCCCGCTTTTTATTACCAGCTCCAATATTTTGTGCAACAATTGTTGCAATACCTGAACTAAAGTTAATTATAGGAAGAAAAATTACACTATCAACACGATAGGCTGTTGTAATAGCTGCAACTGTCTGCTCGCCAAAACCATTCATAAACTGTTGAAGATAAACATTTCCTATTGAACTTACTCCGGACTGAATAGCAGGAGGTAAACCAAACCTAGTTCCTTCCTTAAAAGAATCTAAATCTAAAATATTTTTATCGGAAAGAGAAAAACTAAGTTTCGGATAATTTTTTTTAGTATATCCAATAATGAATATTGTCATTGCTATTTGTGAAACTACTGTTGCTATAGCAGCGCCGGCTGCCCCATAACGAAAAACAGCAACTAAAAGAATATCCAGTACTACATTTGCCACAGAAGAAACCAATATGGAAAAAAATGGTGCCCTACTATTACCAATACCACGTAGAACAGCAGAATATGTATTATATATAGCAAGAAATGGTATACCTATTAGCATAATTTCCATATAACTTTTCGCACTTGAAAATATATTTTTTGGAGTATTCATAATAATTAAAATTCTATTTGTAAAAATAATCCCTACAATAGAAACTATTATAAATATTATCCCTAACACTATAGAGTATGATGATAAAGTGGTCTTTATTTTTTTATCTAATCCCCTTCCGTATTGTTGGGCAGATAGTACTGCTAAACCAGAGGTAAAACCTATTATAACAGTAATAAATAAATTATAGATAGATGTAGTTGCACCTATTCCGGCTAAAGCCATTTCACCTTCAACATTACCGACAATGAAAGCATCAACCCAATTAAATAACTGCTGAAATAGCCCACTTAAAATTAATGGAATGGTAAAAACAAGTAAAGATTTTGTAATATTTTTATTCATTGTCCTATTATCCATGTCTTAGCCTCCTTGAATTATAAAAAACGTTCCTTAAGCTACCATATAGTCAATGCTATACCCTAGGGGTAACTTTAGAACGCCTTGTTTGTTAACTGAAATATCAAGTTAATATACAATATATTTTTTCATGATATCATGTTAAAATTCACTTGTCAAAATTAAACTGTTATTAAAGGTATGTCACTAATAAAATTATCTCATTTATTAACTAATTCTGTCCCATGTCTTTAACAATTAATTTCTCATTACTCAAAATATTTTACCTCTTTCTATTTCATGCAAAAAACGCGATTAAGTATAAATACTTAGTCGCATTTTTGTAGTTCCAACTATTTTTTTCTCACAGAAATCCAAATTTCACTTTTATAGTCTGTTCTTGATATATCAGCACTTTCATTCCATAAGATTTCCGGTCCTTCAACTAGTTCATAACCTGAAGATGGAAACCACTCAGAATATATTCTTCCCCAAATATTTTGAAGGGTTTCCGGAAATGGTCCTATGGACTCAAATACTGCCCAAGTATTTGCATCAATTTTTAATACATCAAAACCACTATTACATTTATTGCTAGTTGCTACTCCAATATAATGATCTAACTCTCCTTTTTCTTCCATTCTTCCTTCTGAAAAATTAGTAGATGCACTAATAATTCCCATTGGCTCAACGTTAGAAATTTCCTTTAGTTTTTTAATTGCTTCTACTGTTAAAAGTTCATTCATTTTAACAATTTCAGGATTAACTCCTTCAAAAATAACAGGAACTCTTCTTTTAAATCCCACAAGATTAAAGGATTCTTTTTCTAAAATACGATAATTCAATTCCATACCTCCTTTAATTGAAAGTTGAAAGGTCATTTTAGGATATGCTTTTAATTTAACATTATCTTTCCTTGCTTCTGATGGAAGTATACCATGGATATTGTAAAATGCTCTTGTAAATGAATCTGCAGAATTATAACCATATTTAACTGCAATGTCAATAATTCTTGCGTTACAATTTTTTAAATCAACTGCAGCTAGTGTCAATTTTCTTCTACGAACATATTCCGATAGACTTATTCCCGATAGAAAAGAAAACATCCGTCTAAAATGATATTCTGAGCAACGTGCAATTTTAGCTACTTGACTATAATCAATATCGTTATTTAAATTTTTCTCAATATATGCTATGGCATTGTTCATATTAATTAAAGAATCCATAAAATAACCTCCCTTCAGAATAGATATTACCAAAGTCTATCGATATTCATCCGACTATCTATGCACAATATAATCGTATATAATCTATATATTATCTGTAGCTAAGTCTTTTGCTTTTATCCACATATGAAAACATAACTCAATGATTTTTCACTTTATAACTTGATTATATATAGCTACGTAATCCTAATTTATTTCATTATAACAAAATAAGGTCAGAATACTTTAAATACCTAGTATTTTGACCTTATTTAAAAATTTCTATTTTATTCTTAATTTATTTTTTTCTTAATTTTAAGATTATTCCATAATCATCTGCAAACTTTTTAAATTGATTTACAGCATATAATGCCTTTTCTTTAAACTCCATCTTTTCTAAATCTTCATTTGTCTCTAATTGTTTAACTATCTCTTGTATATCTTCTAATTCTAAAAGATTTACAGCTAAACAAAAGAATGTTTTTTGTCTTCCTGCATTATAATTCTCTAGTAAAAAATTTAAAATTTCCACTTTCTTAATCTGTTCATTACTATAAGCTACTTCACCTATTACTTGGAATTTTTCAATATCTTTAAATTGGTGCATATGGGTAATAAAAGAATCATATTTACTTGCATCCTTATATTTTTCACAAGGAAATTCATTGCACCGGAAACAATATTTAATTCCTTCATAATTTAAACTACATTTAGCAATGGAACATGAATGGTGTTCCCCGCAACCACAACCTGGGCAATGCCCACTTAATCTCATATTACATAATCCACAGTTTAACCCACACAAAGAAAAATAAGCATCATTTCTTTTAAAATTTTTCATTTGAACACATCCTAAATAATTATACAACCTTTAAATGTTTATATTTTTGACATCATGAAAATAGCTCAATTATGACCTACAAACTAAAGTTAAAAATTACATTCCAACTATCTTTCTAACAGTGTTGGCAGTTCTTATTGTTAATTTAGTGCTGATGTTTGTACTTGCTGTCTTTGACCACCAATTTGTTTTTTGATAATTTTTTCTATTAAAATACCAAAATATAATTTCTTTATAGTTACTAATCTTTTCTAAACCTTCTTTAGGTTCTCCATTTTCATTGAATACATCAGAAAATGTAGCTGGTGGCATAATAAAAATTAAATTATCATAGATTTCTTTATTGTCATTCCCCCACCATTCCGGTGCATGGAGTAAAATATCTTCAAGATCCTCCTTTGATATTGTAAAAACGGGGATATCAAAGCCAAACTGACTTTTTATCATTGTTTTAATCAATCTTGTAAGTTTAAATATGTCATCTTCACTGCTTGAAAAAGCAACATTGCCACTGTTTAAATATGTTTTAACCTCTTTAAAACCAAGTTTTTCAAATTCTTTTTTTAAATCTGCCATTGATACTTCATTTCTTCCACTTATGTTTACGCCTCTTAAGAAGGCTGTATATCTTTTCATATTAGAAGTTAATTAATTATAATATCTTATTTTCTGTTTGGTCTTCTTTTTATTGCAAGTAATCTCATAAAATCGTCAAACATTAAAGTATCTTTTGGTTCAAACATTATCCATTTCCCATCACGATAAGTTTTCGCCTCATCATAAATTTTTTGAACAGATTCAGAATATGTAACTCTTTCAGCTTCAAATTTTAATCTCTCATTATTACCAAAGATAACCATAAACCCAATACTATTATCTTTTGCATAGAGTGCACAAAGTGTTTTACCGCCTCTGCGGTATTTATATTCATAGGTCCATGCTTTTCCTCCACTATTCCAAAGACAATCCATTTCATATTTTTGGCTAATTGCATCATTTAAGTTTATCCACACCTTATACAGTTCTTCTCCTATTAAATCTATCATATCTTTTGAACTAGGTATTTTCTCAATCATATATAACACCCCTTATATATTTTATCTTTACTCCATTATATCAAAATAAGGTCAAAATACTTTTATATATAGCATCTTGACCTTATACAATTTCAATTTTAAACTCCATTACATATAATTATACTAGGCTATAATTTTGTCGATTTATTAAAGAAGTAAGTCTCCTTTAAAATAATTAGCTTAGGTTACTATTTAACTTATTGTATAAAGCTACTACAAGTCAATTTCCAATAAGATAGGTGCATGGTCCTGTCTAGGACCGGAATTTACCACATCGGATTTTATGACCTTATCTGCAATACGGTTACTAACCAACCAGTAGTCTATTCTCCAACCTGAATTATTGATTTTACTTGTCTTAGCCCTTTGAGCCCACCAAGTGTATTTTCCTTCAACATCACCATGGATGTATCGGAATGTATCTGTAAAACCCCTATCTAAAAGATTAGTAAATCCTTGGCGTTCTTCTTTAGTAAATCCAGCAGATTGCATATTATTCTTAGGATGGGCCAAATCTATTTCTTTATGGGCTACATTGAAATCACCTGTTGCTAAAACATACTTTTCTTTATCTAAATTTTCTAAATAATCAGCATATTTCCTATCCCACTCCTGTCTTTCCTCTAATCTATTTAAACCATCTCCTGCATTAGGTGTATAGACCTGTGTTAAATAAAAATCTTCAAACTCCAAGGTAATAATTCTCCCCTCTGAATCCATAGTACTTGGGGCATCTATAGTTGGAAATGAAACTATCGGTTTTAAATCCTCTTTATATAGGAACATAGTACCTGCATAACCTTTACGTGCCGGTTCTTCTGAACTCCTCCATACAATTTCATAATTCGGAAACATTTCTTTTAAAATTTTCAAGTGTTTTTTTGTAGGACCAGTACTGGCTAATTTGGTTTCCTGTAATGCTATAACATCAGCTTCATGCTTTATAATTTTATCCAATACCTCTCTACTTAATATGGCACGTGCCGATTCAGCCGTTAAGGCTGCATTTAATGAATCAATATTCCATGAAATAAATCTCATTGTCTCTCTCCTTTTAATTTTCTAAATATATCTAGGTCTTTCATAAATTCATCTATGATTTATATACAAACTTTCCATTATATCTTTTTTCCTTAGTTGCCTAGTTAGTTTTCTATAATAAATAATAAAAATCAATGAAATAATACTATTACTTATTACCCAATTTCATTTTTCCTAAATTTAGTTTAATTTTTCTATATAATTTCTCATACCTAATTACAGTTTACAATTTAACTAAACCTTCTTTTTTACAAGTAGTGTTACGGCTTCTACAGTCGACTTCTCGCCAATCACTTTCGCTCTTGGGAAGTCTTTGCATGATCTAGACCTAACTTAAATCTTTCTATG
>DUUN01000151.1 GCA_012841535.1 Gallicola sp.
ATAGTTATAAAATTATAATTGGTAGAATTCAACTAGATATAGTGGTAAAATTATTAATAGGTTGTAAAAATTGGTGATAATATGAAAAAATTAAAAAAATTTAATAAGAAATTATTTGGTTTTATAATATTACTTGTATTTTTTGTGGTTATTATTTTTTTATTATTTAATTTAAAAGCAGGTAGTATTGGAAGTATGGAAAAAATTCCTTTTGAAGGGGACTATACTAATATTGCAATATTAGATGAGGGAATATATCTTTTAAAAACCAATAATTTAAAGTCTTATGACGAAACAGGAAAAGAGAAAATATCCGTTAATATTCCAGTAGAAAAAGGACATTTAGTTGGCGATAATAATAAATTAGTTATATATGAAAATAAAAACTTATATATTGTTAATTCAAATGGCAAAATTGAAGAAAGTCTTAAAATGAAATTTGAAATTAAAAATATTGAAATTAAGGATAATATTATTTATATTTCAGGAGATAAGGAACTTGTTTTAATGGACTTTAAAGGCAAACAAGTCGATACAATAAAGACAAAGTCTGCCATTACTACAGCTATAATGTCTGAAAAACAAAAAGAATTAATTGTTACTACTATTGATTTAATTGATAATGTATATAAATCAAAGATATATTTGAAAAATATAAAAGAAGATACGGAAATCAGTCAAAGTTTTGCTGGTGAAGTTATAATGTTTTCTGAATATATTGATAATGATAGATACTTATTAATTAGTAATAAACAAGCTATAATATTTGATGATTTTAATATAGAGTCCAAAAGAAGGATTTCAGAATTTAAAGGAGCTGGAATTTTAAAATCCAATATTTATATTTTAGAAGGCGATTCTTTAAATATTTATGATTTTGATTTTAAATTAATTAATTCCATACAATTAAAGGAAGATTATAGTAATTTATTCGTAAGTGATAATCGAGTATTCTTAATTGGTAAAAACAATTATTCTGAATATATAAGAGGAAAAGTAGATAATGCTAAAACTGTTTCAGACGTGCAGAAAATAATAAAAACAGAAAATGGATTGTATTTAATTCACAAGGATTCTGTTACTAAGGTAAATGAAAACTAGGAGGATATTATGATAAAAATTGATGCAAAAGGATTGGCATGTCCTAAACCAGTAATATTAACAAAGAAAGAATTAGATAATATAGATAGTGGAGAAGTTGAAACTACAGTTGACAATAAAGTAGCAGTGGAAAATCTTTCAAGATTAGCCAAAGGTCAAGGATATGAATATAGCGTAGTAACAATTTCTGAAAATGAGTATAAGGTTACAATTAATAAATCAGAAAAGAAGGATAATTTAACATGTGAAATCATGGATGATGAAGATTATACACTAGTAATTGCTTCTGATACAATGGGTGGTGGAGAAGAAGAGTTAGGACATATATTAATGAAATCATTTATGTATACAGTTACAGAAACAAAACCATTACCAAATACTATAATTTTCTATAATAGTGGAGTATTTTTAACCTGTGAAGATTCACCGGTTCTAGATGATATAGAAAAATTAGCCAAAGAGGGTGTAGAAATTCATTCTTGTGGTACATGTTTAGACTATTATAATTTAAAAGATAAATTAAAAGTTGGGGAAGTTTCCAATATGTACACAATTTATGAGAAAATTAAAGAAGCTTCTAAAAATGTGGTAATTAGGTAATGGATGTAATATTATTAACTTTTGATTCTGTAAATTTCACCATGATGACAGAAAAAAAATTAATAGAAATGGGCTATAAAATTAAAACCATACCAACTCCTAGGGAAATTAGTAGAAGTTGTGGTTTAGCAATAATGGTTGAAAATCAAGAATTAGATAATATTGTTAAATTAAAAGAAGACTTGCCAATAGGTTATATTTGGAAATATAAAAAAGAAAAAGGAAATGTAGAAGTGGTGAAAATTGCTTAATGGAAACAATAAATTCATTTATAGGAAATATAAGGAAAATTTTTTATAACGAAGCAAATAATTTAAATATACTTGGCAAATTATTATATGCTTTAATTATTGCAATAATTACAATTATAATGGCCAAACTTGTCCATAAATTATTTAATAAATATTTGTTAAAAAACTCTGAAAAATTAGACAGTAAATTTATAGATGCTAAAAAAAGTCTAACAATTACCTCTGTAATAGACAATACACTAAAATATATTATCTATTTTATAGGGCTGGTTTTAATACTTGAAGTATTTGACATAGGTAAAAGCATTAGTGTAGGTCTTGCTGGTATAGGAGGGGTTGCAGTAGGGTTTGGTGCCCAATCCATAGTTAAGGATGTAATATCTGGTATATTTATTATATTTGAGGGACAGTATGTTATAGGAGATCATGTATTAATAAATAATACAATTTCCGGTAATGTTGTTGAATTTGGAATGAGAACTACATTTATTAAGGGGTTTGATGGCTCTATTACATCAATTGGAAATGGTAATATAAATACTGTAAAAAATATGTCTAAAGGAAATCAGAGGGCCTATGTAGAAATAATTGTTCCAAATGAAATGAGTATTTCAGATATTGAAAAAGTTGTAGCTATTATTTCTGAAAAAATAGGTAAGGATAAAAATGTAACGGTAAAACCATATTTAATGGGAGTAATGGATATAGGCCTTGGTAGCAGTGTTAAAATTGCAATAGTAGCATGGACTAAACCAGGTAAACAGGCTATAATTGAATTACAAATGAGAGAATTGTTTATTAAGGAAACTAGGAAGTTAAATATGGATAATATTTAGGGGTAATAATATGAAATATAGAGTAGGCGACATTGTAACCTTGAAAAAAGGACATCCTTGCGGTGAAAATAAATGGAAAATACTTAGAACTGGTTTAGATATAAAGTTAGAGTGTCAGGGATGTAATAAAGTTGTTTGGCTTTCTCGAATGGACTTTGATAAAAGATTGAGAAGAATTAGAAATAAGGATGGAAAATTTATTTCCATTGTACATTATGAGCCTGAAGAAGAGTAAAAAATGCTGCAAAATTATTTAATAGTTTTGCAGCATTTTTTTATTGAAGAATTTGATGAAAATATAATTATAAATGTTATAATATTAACAGAATAAAAGGAGGGATTGAAAATATGAGTGATAAAGTATCAGAAAAGCGAAGAAGCGTTTTTGTAAAGAAAAAAGAATTGTATGAAGCTGAAAGCCAGGGGAAACTTCTTTATGGTGTAGAAGATAACCCACCTGCTGCAGTTGGTTTTGTAATGGGAATTCAAAATATTTTAACTGCTTTTGGAGGAATTGTAGCAGTACCATTAATTATTGCCGGCATGGCAGGAGCCAATGTTGCAGATACAGCATATTTAGTAAGTGCTGCCTTGTTATGTTCAGGTATATGTACAATAATACAATCAAGAGGAATAGGTATGTCTCCGTTTAGAATTGGTTCTGGACTACCTACAATTATGGGAACAGACTTTGGTTTTGTTGCTCCAGCTTCAACTATTATAGTTGGAATGGGAGGAGGACTTCCAGCATATTTTGGAGCGAGTATTTTAGGTGCAATTTTAGAATTTATTTTAAGTTATTTTGTTAAACCTTTACTAAAGTTCTTTCCACAAGTTGTCACTGGAACTGTTATTACACTAATAGGTATGACTCTAGTACCTGTAACATTTGACTGGGCTGCAGGTGGAGTAGGAGCAGCAGACTATGGCTCTGTTGAAAATCTTGGAATTGCTTTAATTGTATTTGTAATTATTATATTATTGAACAGGTATGGAAAGGGATTTGTTAGTTCAGCTTCAGTTTTAATAGGGATAGTAGTTGGTTATATTATCTGTATACCTTTAAATAAAGTTGACTTTAATCAAGTTATAGAAGCAAGTTGGTTCGCTCCACCATCTATATTTAAATTTGGTGTAAATTTTGATTTAAAGTTTGTTATACCATTTATAGCAGGATATTTAGTAACCGTTATAGAGACAATAGGAGTTGTTCAAGTAGTTGGGGAGGTAACAGAAACAGAAGTAACAGATGATATGATAGCAAATGGAGTAAGAGCAGATGCCTTTGGTTCATTCCTATCACCATTTTTTGGTTCAGGACCAGTTGCAACCTTTAGTCAAAATGCAGGACTTATTCCTTTAACTAAAGTAGCATCAAGATCTGTAGCAATAATTAGTGGAGTTTTATTAATATTAATTAGTTTATTTCCTAAAATTGCTACAATAGTATCTATAATGCCTCCAGCAGTATTAGGTGGAGCAGGGATTTTAATGTTTGGTACAGTAGCGGCATCGGGAATTCAAAATTTGTCCTTAGTTAAATTTACAAATAGAAATTTAATAATAATAGCATCATCATTAACAATAGGTTTAGGAGTTACATTTAAACCTGAAATAGTGGAAAATTTACCAACGGTTTTAAATGCCCTATTTTCATCAGGAATTTCAGCAGGTACTATAACAGCTTTTGTACTTAATATTATATTAAAAGAAGAAAAGGAATAAATTTAAATACATATAATAGAGGTGGAAAAATTCATCTCTATTTTAATTTCTATAAAATGGATTATAAAAGTGAGATGTAATATTATATTGACTTAAAAGTATTTAAATAATATGATATTAATTATATTTAATAAGTATATTTAGGAGAGCGTATATGCATTGTAATAACTGTGGAAATGAAATAGATGAGAAGGATAAGTTCTGTTCTCATTGTGGGAAAATAAATAAGGTAGAAAATGATAAAGTAAAATTAAATTTTAAAAAAATAGTAGTTTTACTTGCTATTTGCATTGCTATATTATTAATTGTTCTATATTTTTTTCAGCGTAATTCCTATATGAAAGAAATTGATGAAATTTCAAAAGATGTTGAGCAATTGATTATTTCTGATGTAAAATATGAAAAAATTAAGGAAGATATTGAAAACATTGAAAGTTATAAAGGTCCTTATACTTCAAAATTAAGAAATAAGAATTTAGAACCTGTAGTTAGAAAACTTAATGAATACAGGAAGGACAGTCAAGACAAGTTCGAAATTATATTAAATGAAATTAATAGTATTGAAATTTCAAAAGAAGAAAAAGACAACTTAAAAGTTGATGAAAAAATTGAAGAAGCCAATGAAGAGTTTGAACATGAAAACTACAAAAGAGGCTATGATATTCTGTATAAATTAAAAGATAAAATAAATACTAATATGTTAATAGCAGGAAATAATGAGCAGAAGGTAGAAATAAATATTAATAATGAGTTAAGCCATATTGAAAATAAAAATCTAGATTTTTATTTTGAAAACGAATATGATTATTTAACCGCTATTGATGGAAATTCAAAGCAGATTAACTCTATAGAAGATGGATTAATATCCTATTTAGATGGAATGGTTAGAGCTTTAAATAATAAGGATTTTTCATATGTAGAACCATATATAATAGTAAATAGTCCAGCTTATAAGGAACAGAAAAAATATGTTGGTACAGATATTTATGAGGAATTACTATATGCTAAAATCATATATTATAATGATGTAAGTAGTAATACAGTAGATATTAAGGTATATGAAGAATATGATATACACAATAAAAAAGATGGCTATCATCATAGAGTTATAGAAGCAGTTTATAGATTTAAATTGGATATAAACAATGAATGGAAATTATATTCTTTTCCAGAAAAAGTAAAGGTAATTTCAAAAACTCATTATTAAATAAAAATTAAGATAAAATGTTATTTTTAGAAAAGTGTAGGTATATTAATTAATAGATATACTTACACTTATTTTATTTAGTCATATAATAAAAGTTTTAATTATTAAAAAAATGTAATAATTTTGAAAAATCTATTGTAAATTGTAAAATAAAGTAGTATAATAACAATAAGGTCAAAGAAAGTCAAAGAATAATGAATTATGTAAAAGGATTTTGGTATTAATATAATATTTGTATCATAATCCATTTACACAATTTTTTTGTAAGGGAGGATATTATGGAGTATAAAGACTATTATAAAATATTAGGGGTAGATAAATCCGCTACCGATGCTGAAATTAAAAAAGCATATAGAAAGTTAGCGAAAAAATATCATCCTGATTTAAATCAAGGAAATGAAAAAGCTTCTGAGAAATTAAAGGAAATTAATGAAGCCTATGAAGTATTAGGCGATAAAGATAAAAGACAAAAATATGACCAATTTGGTTCTAATTATGATTTTACAGGAGGTCAAAATTTTGACCCATCTCAATATGGTTTTGATTTTGGCGATTTTGGTGGATTTGGGAAAAATGGTACAACATATACCTATACTTCATCAGGAGATAGTGGAGGATTTTCAGACTTCTTCAATATGTTTTTCGGAGGAGGTTTTGGAAACAACTCATCTTCTAGAAAAAGTAGTAGAGATGTGTTTTCAGGTTTTGGAGGAAGAAGTAAACCTCAAAGACAAAGATATGACACCGAAATATCAATTAGCTTAAAGGAAGCCTTTGATGGTGCTGAAAAAACCTTATATTTAAATGTCAATGGAGAAAATAAATCTTTAAATGTAAAAATACCTAAAGGGATTTTACCAGGTAAAAAAATTAAGACCAAGGGAGAAAAAATTGGTTTAGATGGCGATATTTATATAAAAATCAACGTTATAGACCAAAAAAACACTTTAGATGGACTAAATATAATTAAAAAAGTAAATGTATATCCTTGGGAAGCTGCTCTTGGAGGAAAAGTTGTAGTTGATACTTTAGAAGGAAAAATTAAGGTTAATATTCCTAAGGAAATACAGTCAGGTAAAAGAATTAGACTGGCTAATAAGGGATTTAGAAATATGAAAGGTGAAAAGGGAGATTTATTTTTAGAAATACAAATACAAAATCCAAATCATTTAACAAAAAGACAAAAAGAATTATATGAAGAATTAAGAAAATCTATATAAGGAGGATAAAATATGGATTTAAATAAATTTACTCAAAAATCAATTGAAGCTATACAAGATGCTCAAAATATTGCTATTAAAAATGGTAATCCGGAAGTAAATGATATTCATCTACATTATGCTTTAGTAGCTGACACTGAAGGGGTTATTCAAAGAGTTTTAAATAAAATGGGAGTAGATGTTAATGCTTATACTATTGCATTGACAAATGAATTAGACAAATTACCAAGACAAGACAGTTCTTCAAATATTTATCCTTCAACAATTTTTCAAAGAATTTTATTAAAAGCTGAAGATGAAGCAAAGTCAATGGGAGATAGTTTTATATCTGTTGAGCATATTTATATGACAATACTAAAAGAAAAAAGTATTTCAAGTACAGCAATTTTTAATAGATTTAATATAAATTTGAAAGGCTTTAAAAAAACCTTAAAGGAAATAAGAGGAAGTGCAAAAATAGAAACAGATGATCCAGAAAGTTCTATGAATGCTCTTGAAAAATATGGTAGGGACTTAACGGCTGATGCACGAAAGGGTGCAATTGATCCGGTAATAGGTAGAGATGAAGAAATTAGAAACTGTATAAGAATACTATCTAGAAGAACAAAGAATAATCCGGTTTTAATTGGAGAACCGGGAGTTGGAAAAACTGCTATAGTAGAAGGCTTAGCACAAAGAATTGTAAATAATGATGTTCCAGAAACCCTAAGGGATAAGACTATCTTCGCCCTAGATTTAGGAGCGTTAATTGCTGGAGCTAAATACCGAGGACAATTTGAAGAAAGACTAAAGGCTGTTTTAAAAGAAATAACGGATTCAGATGGAGAAATAATATTGTTTATTGATGAACTTCATACTTTAGTAGGAGCAGGTAAAACAGAAGGTGCAATGGATGCATCAAACATGTTAAAACCAATGTTGGCTAGAGGAGAGCTTCATACAATTGGTGCAACTACCTTAGATGAATATAGACAATATATTGAAAAAGATGGTGCCTTAGAAAGAAGATTCCAAAAGGTTTTAGTAAATGAGCCAACAGTTGAAGATACAATTTCCATATTAAGAGGTATTAAAGAAAAATATGAAATCCATCATGGAATAAGAATTTCCGATGGTGCTGTAATAGCTTGTGCAACTATGTCTGATAGATATATTACAGATAGATTTTTACCTGATAAGGCTATAGATTTAATGGATGAAGCTTCTGCTATGGTTAGAACAGAAATAGATTCTATGCCGGCAGATCTTGATGAACAAAATAGAAGAATATTACAATTGGAAATTGAAAGAGCTGCTTTAAAGAAAGAAGAAGACGATTTAAGTAAGAAACGTTTAGAGGACTTGGAAAAGGAACTTCAAGATTTAAGAAATGAATATGATGCTAATTACGAAAAATGGAGAAGTCAAAAGAAGAGTATAGATGAAGTTAAAGATTTAAAAGAGGAAATCGACAGTGTAAGAATTCAAATGGATGAAGCTGAAAGAAAATACGATTTTGAAAAACTTTCCCAATTAAAATATGGTAAATTAGCCGAATTAGAAACAAAATTAGCGGAAATTACAGCTAAAAACGCAGAAGATGAATCAATGTTAAAAGAAGAGGTAACAGAAGAGGAAATAGCTGATGTAGTTTCTAAATGGACAGGTATTCCAGTAAGTAAATTAGTAGAAACAGAAAGAGATAAAATCTTAAATATGGATGAAGTTCTACATCAAAGGGTTATAGGACAAAATGAAGCTGTAGATGCAGTTACAGAGGCAATAATTAGATCACGTTCAGGAATAGCATCCTTTGGAAAACCAATAGGCTCCTTTATATTTTTAGGACCAACAGGTGTAGGAAAAACAGAACTTGCTAAAGCATTAACTGAAGCTATGTTTGATGATGAAAAAAATCTAGTTAGAATAGACATGTCAGAATATATGGAGAAACATTCTGTTTCAAGACTTGTAGGTTCTCCTCCAGGATATGTTGGATACGAAGAAGGAGGGCAATTAACAGAAGCTGTAAGAAGAAAACCATATTCAGTAGTGTTATTTGATGAAATTGAAAAAGCCCATCCTGATGTATTTAATATTCTATTACAGGTATTAGATGACGGTAGATTAACAGACAACCAAGGTAGAACAGTAGACTTTAAGAATACTATAATAATAATGACATCTAATATTGGCTCATCATATTTAATAGAAGGTATAGACAAAGAAGGAAATATATCAACAGATGCAAGGGAAAATGTAATGAATCAAATGAAGGCAACCTTTA
>DUUN01000242.1 GCA_012841535.1 Gallicola sp.
CAACATTGACTCAAGTTTTTACACCAGATTGGATCGTAAGATATATGGCTGAAAATTCAGTTGGACGAATTTGGCTGGAAAGCTATCCAAACTCTTCACTAAAATCAGAAATGAAATATTATGTTGAAGATGCCGAACAAGAACAAGAGGTTCAAAGAAAACTTGATGAAATAAAGTATAGAAATGTTAATCCTGAAGACATCAAAATTATTGAACCATGTTGCGGTAGTGGACACATTTTGGTTTATATATTTGATTTACTATTCAAAATGTATGAAGAAAAGGGATATCAAACTCGTGAAATTCCAACATTTATATTAAGAAATAACCTTGTTGGTTTAGAAATCGATAAACGAGCAGCTCAGCTTGCTTCCTTCTCACTTGTAATGAAGGCTAGAAGTCTAAATTCACGTTTCTTTAGTGATAGTTATTATGTAAGACCGAAAGTATTTGAAATTTGGGATTCAAGAGCATTGCTATCTATAGATTATGAAGCACAATTAAAAGAATTAAACTTATTATCAAATGAAGAAATTAAGAATATTAAATGGTTAGTAGAAACCTTTAGATACGCTAAAACAATTGGATCATTATTAAAGATTGAAAAGAAAAACTTTGATGAGATAGAAAGAATAATTAATAAAGTTAAAAAAGAAGCAGTTCCAACCATTTTCAATATGCATCTTTTAAATGAAGGATTAATTTGTTTGGATAAGTTGCTGTCTCAAGCACGAGTTATGACAAATATATATGATGTTATAATAACAAATCCACCATACCTTAGTTTTTCAAAATTAGAAAAAACTGCAAAAGACTATTATACTGAAAATTATACTCTTAGCAAAACTGATATGTTCGCAATGTTTATGGAACTTCCATATATAAGGGAAAATGGATTTAGAGCTTTAGTTAATCCTGATTCTTGGATGTTTTTGTCCAGTTTTGAGGAGTTTAGGTATACGTTATTATCCAATGAAACTTTAATTAATATGATTCATATTGGTTTAGGTGGATTTGATGCAGTAGTTCAAACCACCACGTTTATTATTAGAAAAAACATAATTGAGGACTATAAAACTGTTTTTATTAGACTAGAAAATATTGGTGTAAATGACAAAGAGAATATATTTCATAGTCAAAAAAACAATCCAATTTTTATAAAAATATCAGAAATATCAGCTATTCCAGGATCACCATTAGCATATTTTGCCACTAATGAAACTATAGAGTTCTTTAAGCATGGAATATTGATGGACAAGGTTGCAGAACCTAGACAAGGAATAATTCCGGGAAAAGTAGAAGCTTTTTTACGTTTATGGTATGAAGTTGAGTATAACAAAATTGGAAAAAATCACGAGAAATATGAGGATATAAACAAATATCGTTTCAAATGGTTCCCATATAATAAAGGTGGAGCGTTTCGAAAGTGGTATGGAAACATCGAATATGTTATTAATATGGAAAATAATGGATATGATATTCAATTTTCTGGATTGAATAATAATTATAGACTTCGAGATCCAAAATATTATTTTAAAGAAGCAGTCACATGGTCAAAAATTAATAGTGGCAGATTTAGTGCAAGAATTATGGAAAAAGGTAATCTGTTTGACATTGCAGGATGCTCAATTTTTGAATTAAAGGACAACTTGAAGTATGTTCTAGGTTTAATGAATAGCAGTGTTGTTTCTAGTATACTAGAATTTTTAAGCCCAACTTTGAATTATGAAGTTGATCACATAAAAAAAATACCAGTGGAAATTAAAAATAAAGATAAAATAGAAAACTTAGTTGACGAATGCATACAATTAGCAAGAGAAGATTGGGATTCTTTTGAAACATCAATGAATTTCCAAAAACATCCATTATTAGGTAGTGATAAATTAATTAAATTATATGATAGTTATAATTTGTTTGTGACAGATAATTTAAACAAATTAAGAGATTTGGAACTTCAAATAAATAAAGATTTTGCATTAATATATAATGCAAAATCTATTAATACAAATCCAATTGAAGAAGATTTAAGAAAAACTATAAGGATAGTTGACAAAAACGAATTAATGAAATCTCTTGTCTCTTATTTGGTAGGGGTTGAAATGGGAAGGTATTCACTTGATTCGCAGGGAATCATATATGCTGGTGGAGAATGGACATCTATGAAATATGTAACATATCAACCAGATGATGATGGCATTATTCCAATCTATAATGAACTAGGTATGTCTGATGGATTAACATCTAGAATTATTGGGTTAATTAAACATATTTATGGTGAAAATTGGTATAGAGATAATATTGATTTTGTTGCAGATGCGCTAGGAAAGAAGAACAATGAGTCATCCGAAGAAACATTAAATAGGTATTTGAATGACGAATTTTACAATGATCATGTAAAGATGTATAAAAAGAGACCAATTTACTGGATGTTTTCAAGTGGAAAGAAAAATGCATTTAAATGCCTAATTTATATGCATCGATATTCTGAAGATACTTTAGCAATAATCAATTCAAAATATTTCTTAAATGAGTCAGCGAG
>DUUN01000231.1 GCA_012841535.1 Gallicola sp.
TAATATAGTATTGATTATATTATCATGGACAAATTTATTCGTGAAAATCTTTCCAATATTAAAAACTACATCAAAAGCTAGACTATTGGTTTCTGTAGTATTATTAATAGGCATTATTGTTTCGTATTTAATAATAATAAAATTAAATATCATTGAAAAAAACAAGGATAAACAGTTTGAAAGAGTTAAAAAATATGAGAAAATTGTAAGGAAATAAGGAGGAAGTTATGAGTAAGGGATTTGGTTTTTTAGAAAAGTTCATGGGCCCAATGGCTAAAATAGCACAGTTTAAATTAGTAAGAGCCGTAATGGCAGCAGGGGTTGCCAGTATTCCATTTACAATTGTAGGTTCAATGTTTTTGGTTTTAAATATATTACCAGATACAATTCCTGCACTACAAGGAATTTTTGATTCTTCAGTATTTAGACTACAAGATTTATATATGGTTGCAAATAAAGCAACAATGGGTATATTAGCACTGTATTTTTCTATAGTTATAGGTTATGAATTAACTAAAATCTATGCAGATGAAGAAGATATAGACATAAATCCTGTAAGTGGTGCTTTATTATCATTATTTGCATTTTTTATGTGTATTCCTGAGTTAGTATTTGTAGATGGAAGATTTTCATTAATACAAAGTATATCAGAAGATGAACATGTTATAAACGGTTGGAGAATGGTTGGCGATGGCGTTAGTAGAATAGGTACTTCTGGTATCTTTACTGCTATTATAATGGGAGTAATATCTGTATTAGTTTATCGTTTTTGTGTTAAGCATAATTGGACAATAACAATGCCAGATGCTGTGCCTGAAGGAGTTTCAAGAGCTTTTACAGCATTAATACCTACATTTGTACTTGCTTTTGTAGTATTAATTATAAATGGAGTTTTAGTTGCTTTAGGAACAGATATTTTCAATATAATTGCAATACCTTTCGGTTTTGTTACAAAACTTACAGATACATGGATAGGTATAGTTATAATATACTTCTTAATACATGCACTATGGTTAGTAGGTATTCATGGAGCTAATATAGTTGATGCATTAGTAAAACCTATGCTATTATCAAATATGGCTGCAAATGCTGCAGGTGCAAACATACCATTTGCAGGTGAATTCCAAAATACATATGTTGTCTTGGGAGGTTCTGGTGCTACATTAGGAATGACTATTTTTATCGCTTTTTTAGCTAGATCAGAACAGTTAAAAGTTTTAGGAAGAGCTTCCCTTGGACCATCAATATTTAATATTAATGAACCAATAATATTTGGATTACCAATAGTTTATAATCCTTTTATGGCAATACCATTTTTCTTAGCTCCAATAACTACAGCATCATTGGCTTATTGGGCAACAAAATTACAATTAGTAAAACCTATAATAGCTCAAATGCCTTGGCCATCTCCTGCAGGTACAGGTGCCTTTATTGGAACAGGTGGAGATATAAAGGCGGTAATTCTGGCCTTTATATGTGTTATAGTGGCTTTTATAATATATTTTCCATTTATTAAATATTACGATAATAAATTATATAGAGAAGAACAAGGAAATGGAAACAATGTTAATGCATAGCATAAATAAACCCTTAGCGATTTTAATCACTAAGGGTTTATTTATTAAATAGTATAAGGAAGAATAAAATTATCTATTAACTCCCATCTATCCTTTAGAGGAGTTCGTAAAACTTCTGATGCAATTGCAATTACCAGATTATATTTTGGAATTACCGCAATAATATTACCACCTGTTCCCATAGCGTAAAAGGCCTTGTAATTTTCTGTATTTCTTAGCCACCAAAGGTAGCCATAATTCTTACTATAATCCCTTGTGCTTTTTTCTATCCAATTCTTTGAAATAATTTGCTCACCCTTATAAAGACCATTGTTAAGGTAGAGCAGTCCAAATTTTGCCATATCCTCTAAGGTTAAGGTTAATCCCCAACCACCAATAGTAAGACCTTGTTTGTCCTTAAGCCAGCCTTTTTCCTTAGTAAATAAAATATCGTTAATATTATAGGACTTCATTTCCACATCGGGTATTTCGGTCATGGAAATTTTAGAACAAAGGTATTTATTTGTAAATTCTCTGGTAGTTAAGCTAGTTGTTTTAGTAATAATTCCAGAGAGTAAATGGGCAGAGGCATCGGAATATTTAAATTCATTATTATTTCCACCTAAACCTAAAATACTTAGACAATGTTCTAGCCAGTTTTCACTGTTAATGAATTTTCCCAACTTCTGTCCAAAACCACGGAAGGAATAGGGGGCAGTCATAGAAAGCAGTTCATGAATTTTAACCTTATCCCTTGTTCTATTTTTACTTAGTTCATATTCAGGAAAGTAATCTACAACCCTATCATCGATAGATTTAATATATCCCTTATCCAAGGCTATACCAAAGGCGGCAGAAAGAACCGACTTGGTAACAGAGGCAACATTAAACCTGTCATTTTTGTTTTTGTCATTGAAATATTCTTCTAAAAGGACCTCATCGTTTTTTATAACTATAATTCCGTTTATATTTCCATAATTTTCTTTAATTTCCAAATTCAAATTATTTATATTTTCCTTATTCATATAATCACCTAGGACTATAATAGTATAAATAAAAAATAAAGACTAGGGCTTAAAAAACATTTAAATAATTTACTAAAGGACTAATTTATCATATAATGGTTATGAAACATTTTTCATACATATTATATGAAATAATTACAAGGAGGATATATGGCAAGAAAGAAAGACAAATATACATTTGAGTCCTCCATACATGTTCAGAGGGCTATTAAGAGAATGACTCAACAGGAATTAGCAGACTTAGTTGGAGTTTCAAGACAGACAATAATGCAATTGGAAAAGAACAAATACAATCCTTCGTTGCTATTAGCGTATTCAATAGCACAGGTATTTGGAGTAAGTATATATGATATTTTTGATTTTAAAGAGGTGAAATAATGGAATATCTTATCGAATTGATAGAAGGAAATGGATTGAATTCAAAAATAAATATAGTTATTTTAATAATTAGTATAATAGCAACTGTAAATATTATTAAGTTTTATATTTCTGAAGAAGGAAGAGATGAGAGAGGGAAAATTATATTTGGTAAAAGTTCTTTCTTTTCAATAATTACTTATATAATATATTTTGTTTTTATAAATTTTATTGCTAGTTATATTGAGATGAGTGAAGGACTATATCAATTTTGTATAAACTCAACATATTGTATTTTTATGATTACAATGTCGTGTTCTATAAAATATTATAAAAATAATACATAAAAAAAATAGCTGACAATAAGTGTTTTTAAATTTTATCAGCTATTTTTTATGCATATCTAGACTTACCAAATTGGACAATTACTACCGGTAAAGGTATCGTATAAAATCTAAAAAATTTATTATTGTAGTTGTTGTTATTTGTTGTTAAAAATTTATTTTTAATAATTTTTTCTATTTTTCCATTTTTATTTTCTTTTTCATATTTACTCAATTATATAGCCTCTAATTATTTATTTGAATACGAGATATGCTAATTTTATCTTAGCATATCTTTTTTATTGGAAAATTTACCTATTATATTTTTATTAATAATTATTCATA
>DUUN01000032.1 GCA_012841535.1 Gallicola sp.
AGAATTAAAAGAAGAAGATTACAAAAATTTAATTTTTAGTAGTAGAGATAAGTACAATGAAATAATGATTAAAAAATTTAAGTTAGCAGATACCAAACAACAATTGTTTGGCATGGGTCACATGGACATACATAAACAATTTGATCGTCAATATAATATCGTGGAAATTGATTATATGGATATATTTTATATGTATGGTGTATTTGGATTTATAATTTACTTTATGTTTTTATTTGTATTAATTATAGATATAATACTTAAAATTATTAAAAATTTTAAAAAGATTATATATGATGAGAGAATCATCACGTATAGTATAAGTGTTGCGTTAATATTTGGTATTGCATTATTTGCCGGTCATGTTTTTACAGCACCCGCAGTTAGTTTGTATCCTGCTCTTATAATTATCTTATTGTATTTTAAACTAACTAAGATTGAAAACATATCGATAGTTGACAGGATAAATGGGTTTGCAGAAAAAAATAGTATTAGAATTGTTGGAATAGCCTTTTTGATATTATCGTCAGTATATGCTTTGAACTTTTTATTGCCTAAAAACATATCAAAAATCGAATTAAAAATTATTGATAATCAACTATCTGAACTAACTGGTTTAAAACTTAAAAATGTAGATACGACGACAGATAATTTTGACATAAATGTTACTGATAAAATTTTTAATTATGAATATTTTAAAAATAAGGTTTATTTTGAAATTGTACTGGTTGAGCGAACTTTTGGAAATAATGATAAATTTTTAATGTTTACAATTAAAAATTTATCAAATAGAAATGTTAATTTTATAATTAAAAAATCAATTCAAGAAGACAATATAAATTATATCTATGACTTTAAAAAAAGTGAAAGTGTTAAGGATTTTAGTACAACAGTTGGCTATGATAGAACAACGTTGCCAACAAAATATATTGAATACAAAAACGGAGAAAGTGTTTTAATTTCGAAAGGATTCAAATATAACGAACTAAATGTTAATTATAATAAAAATGAATCCAGTCAACTAAAAGAGTTAACAGAAGAAAATGAAAATGTTAGACTAGAAGATAATCATTTAGTACACAATTTTGTTTTAACAGGTACAGAAAATTATGATAGTTATATCGCTTTATCTAATAATAAGTTATTTAACAATGAAAACAGTATAAAGTTATATACAGATATGCTTAATGATGCAAAATATACATCGTGGTTGTCAATAGATGGCTCATATCATAAATTACCTTACTCTATAGAACCGTTTACACGTGATGGCTATGGTAGAAATCCTGGTTCTGTTATTGCAAAACAATCTTTTAAAAATTACAAAGTAGACAATAGCAATATTTTTTATGATTTGGTTACAAATTCCAATCATATCCTTTTAAACTTTATGCCAAGGGACAAAAGCGGGGTTTGGATTACTGAATATACCAGTACTTGGATAAAGAAAAATTATGATATCAGAGCACCATATATTGATACTAGACATAATGAAGGCATTGGCAATTATCTTTACGAAACTGGTAAATTTTTCAATAATAATAAAATAACTGAAAGATATTTTGATTATGCTAATTATTTATTAAATAGATATAACGCTAACAATGTTATAAAATTCAATGAGGGTATTTTGCTACCTGATTATTTTTCTGATAATCATACTAAAAACACTCATTCCTCTTTAAATCATCAATTAGCGATAATAAATTATCTTTTTAACTCATTTTTAAAAACAAACAATCATGAATATAAAAATCTTGCATTATCCATTTTGGGCACTATTGAAAAGCAGTCTAATAATTGGATTAGGGATGACAAAGATTTATGGTATCAAATCAACGAAAAAAATCAATTTGAAGGAAGAGATTATAAATTGTTAACATTGGAGGATTTATTGTATATACAAAAAAACTTGGTTTTAGTAGGGGAAAATAAAAGTAAAGATGTTTCAAATTTAATTGTATCTAAATATAGCTATTTAAAAGATATTAATTACAGTATTCCCAAAAATATTCTCAAACAACTTTCAGAAGAGGGGATTGTTCAATGAAAAAGGAAAGCTATTTAAATGTAGATGTATCTGTTTTAAATTATGCGGAATTAATGAATTATATAATTAACGATATAGAAAACAAACAAAAAAGTACTATAATTGCTATTAATCCAGAAAAAATTATGAAAGCTCAAAATGACAAAATGTTGTTGGATTTATTGAATTCTGCTACTTATAATATTGCTGATGGCATAGGAATTCTATATGCTTCAAAATTAAAAAAAGGAAGTATAAAAAAAAGAATCACAGGAATCGATAGTATGGACATGTTATGTCAATTGTCGAATGATAAAGGTTATAAAATATTTATGTATGGTGCTGCACCTGTAGTTGTGAAAAACGCCCAAAAAGCACTAATAGAAAAAT
>DUUN01000402.1 GCA_012841535.1 Gallicola sp.
ATTAACCTTCCAAGCACATTGGTAAATATAGCAGACTTTGCGTTCTACAATTGTCAAAAACTAGATTCAGTTGAAATACCTGGGTCAGTAACAGCTATTGGAAATTATGGATTCTATAATTGTAAAATAGCTAAAATAAATGTATTAGAGCAATCAACAAGTATAACAGTTTCACAATATACTTTTACAAATGTACCAACTGTTAAGTATTTTGATTACTTTAGCTACACTAATGGAAATAATACATTCTATTATAATGTCATTAACGAAGAAGCTATTATTACAAAGACGACAACTACAAATACGGATTTAACATTACCAACGACATTAGGAGATTATCCCGTAACTAAAGTTGCGAATATGGGTGTTGCAAATTGTACATCATTGACAAGTGTTGTTATACCTGCTAACATTGTTGAACTTGGAAATTATGCATTCAGTGGTTGTACTGGCTTAACAACTGTTACCATTCCAGCAACTTGTTTACATGTTGGTGATTATGCATTTAATGGATGTACAAATATCACTACGACAACAATTGCTGAAGGAGTTAAATATGTTGGAGACTATGCTTTCTTTAATTGTAAAAAATTACAAGAAATAGTTGTACCTGATACATGTGAATACTTAGGACAAGGTGCATTCTACAATTGTCTACAAATGAGAACAGCATCAATAGGTATCACTGTGCCTGAAATCAATGATTATACGTTCATGAATTGTTCATCTATGGAAACCATAGTTATTGGTTTGAGTGTTACTTCAATTGGCAATTATTCGTTTAAGAATTGTTCTTCAATAACAAGAATAACATTGAGAAGTGGTATGTTGACAGTTGGTGACGGAGCATTCATGAATTGTTCATCAATGACAAAGGCTACGTTAGCTTCTACAATTACTGATATTGGAAGCTATGCTTTCTATGGCTGTTCAGCATTGACTAGTATTACTATTCCAACATTGGTTACAGTTATTGAAGATTCAACTTTTGAAGGCTGTACATCATTAGCTACTGCTTCATATAATGGAACAGTAACCAAGATAGGAAAGAGAGCATTCAAAAATACTGCTGTTGCAATATTCAATTATAAAGAGGGATTAACTAGCTTAGGCTCTGGTTCATTTGCTCATACACAATTAACAAATGTTACATTACCTGATACTTTAGTATCTATAGGCCAACATGTGTTTGATGGCTGTCAATTAGAAACAGTCTCTATGCCAAGTTGTGTTAAATTACAAACTAATTGTACTAATATATTTGCAAACAACGGATCTAACATGATAATTACTGTTAGATATGTAAGTGACGCAAATCTTGGAGATTATTTGTTATACATGTCTGGTGCTAAGCAAATAATCTTAGAAGAAGGAATTAAGAAAATAGGCGATTATACATTTGCAAAGAATGTATTTACTGAAATTGAACTCCCTGTATCTTTAACAACAATTGGAAATTATTCATTCTATTTATGTGAACAATTAGATGAATTATATATTCCAACCAATGTAACAACAATCGGAACATATGCTTTCGGCAAAACATTTGTAATGACTGATATTTATATGCCAGATTCTCTTCAATCTATTGGCACTTATGCAATGTGGAAAGTAGACGATGAAGATGTTCATGAATTATTAACATTACATGTTTATTATAGCAAGGGCACAATAACAGAATCGCTATTTAGCGGACAGCATATGCAATATGCGGTAATTGGCGAACAAGTGAGCACAATTACGAATTCTGTATTTGCCAATTGCCCTAACTTACAATGGGTTGCCATTGGTAACTCAACAGAGACAATTGGCAATAGCAATTTTGCCAATTGCCCTAACTTACAATGGGTATCTGTACCAGATGTCGTTCATACTTTTGGTAGCAATAATTTCTTAAATGATAATAAAGTCACATTGAAAATAAGAAATGTTGATAAAGAAATAGATGATAATGTTTATTATGATAACTTGCTTTATGTAACAGAAGTTGAAATTGAAAACGGCATTGAAAGAATCGGACAATATGCGTTCTACAATGATACATCATTATTAGAAGTAAGTGTACCAAATACAGTAAATTATATCGGACAATATGCGTTCTATAACTGTAATAGTATTAAAGCAATTAATATTCCAAATGGAGTACAAGCTATTTATTCACATACATTCTTTGGTTGTGCTTCATTGCTAAGTATTACTACTCCTAATACTGTTAAACTAATTGAAGATTATGCATTCTATGGATGCGTTGAAGTAAAAACACTAACTATTTCTAATACTTGTGAAAGAATTGAATCAAATGCATTCTATAACTGTAAATCAATTCAAGAATTAATTATTCCTGACTCTGTTCAACATATTGGAACTTATGCATTTAGATCTTGTGTAAAAATCACAGAATTGAGATTTAGTGATTATGTTGAAGAAATAGGTGCATGTGCATTCTACGATTGTAACTTATTAGAGAAGGTTTATTTAGGAAAGAGAATAATTGAACTTGATGATCGTTTATTCTACGGTTGTGTTAATCTAACAGATTTATATGTATATGCTCCTCTATCTTATGTAGATGAGTTAGCATTCTATGGTGCAGAAGATTGTGTTATTCATATGGGTTATGATACTTATATGATTAACATGTTTGATGAACTTGGAATGACATATGAAATTGACGATACTATAATTTATGAATATAAAGTAGTATTTGCCGATTGGGATGATTCAATAATTAGTAGTTTAACTTATCATTCAGGTGACACAGTTGTTGTTCCTGATAATCCAGTAAGAGCAGCTGATAATACTTACACATATACATTTAAGTCATGGGATAAAGATATAGTTGTTTGTGGTGGTAACACTGTTTATAAGGCTTTATACAATTCCACATATATCGACTATACAATTATCTTCAAGAATTATGATGGAACAGAATTAAGCAATACAACATATCATTATGGAGACACTGTAACAACACCAGAAACACCAATTAAGCCAAGCGATAATACTTATAGTTATACATTTGCTGGTTGGGACAATGAAGTTGTAGCAGTAGCTGGTAATGCAACTTATACAGCAACATATACACCAGTTTATATTGATTACACAGTAGCATTCGTTGATTACGATGGAACTACAATTTCAAGTAATACATATCATTATGGTGATGCTGTAACTGCACCAAATAATCCTACTAGACAAGCTGATAACACATATACTTATGTATTCAAGGCTTGGGATAAAGAAGTAGTTAACTGTGCAGGTGATGCAACATATACAGCAACATACACTCCAACTTATATTGATTACACAGTTGTATTCAAGAATTATGATGGAACAGTTCTTTCAACAGCAACTTACCATTATGGTGATACTGTAGAAGAACCAAGTGCTCCAACAAAACCATCTGATGAAACATATGATTATGGATTCAGTGGTTGGGATAAGACAGTTACAACTTGTGATGGAGATAAGATTTATACAGCTCAATTTACACAAATAGAAAATGCTCAACATAAGAGCACAGAGTTGTTAAATGAATTAACTGGTATAATCGATTCAATTAATAAAGTTGATTTAGATACTTATCAAACAATAGTTTCAATACAAGAACAAGCAAATGAATTACTTGATGCTGATAAGATTAAATTAAATGCAAAACTTCAACCAATTATTAATCAATATGTTAATTATGTTAAATCAATTAATAACGAATATGCGGTTGCAGAAAGTGTTGAATCTAATTATTTCTTAGTAGTTCTAGAAATGATAAATTATATATCTGTTCTTGCATATGCAGTATTGAAAGGAAGGAGATGGTTCTTATGAAAAAAATAGTATTATTTATATTAACATTTGTATTAATGTTTTCATTAGCTGGCTGTGGTAAAAAAGAAACAGTTGATGAATTAAAAGATGAAAAACAAGTAGTCAGTCTAGTTAATTCATATGTTGTTGACAACACAAATGGATTTGATTATTCATTAGAACAAAAATTAAGTGGAAATATAGTTAATGCACATACCATTTCAATCCGATTAGATAATAGTAATGGAACTATTGGATCTAGAGTTGAATATAAAAAGGATTTAAATGAGAATATTTCTCAAGGACAATACACTGAAGTGAATGCGACTGCTTATTATAAAAACAGCAAGATTGCAACTTATGAGAATGATTCATGGGTTTGGAAAAACTGTCAATTGAATGAATTTGCTTCGATAAATATTAGTTCATTTAATCTTGATGTATCTAAACTTAAAAATCTTAATTTATCTACTAGTGGGAAGTATTCTGTTTTAACATTTACTGTAGATGATAGTTCGGCAGCTGCTTTTCTTGGTGTTAGTGGTTCTGTTAAGAATCTATCATTTGAAATTAAAACAGATACTAATTTGCAACAATTAGTATCATTCGTAATGACATATTCGCAAGAACTAACAACAACAAAGTTTAGTTTTACTCCATATTATGGAAGCGTGAATATTGATTTACCAGCATAAGAATAAGGCCTGCTCAAGAAATAGGGCAGGCCAAATTTATAAAACAAGAATAGTTTAATTAAGAGGTGTTTAGCATTGAATGACAATGGACAATTAAAAGGTGTTGATGAAGAGGCACTTGATTTCTATCAGAATAATTATTTACCTACTTTAAGTTATGTTCAAAAACAAGATAATGATGGTTCATATAAAGTGGTGAGTTTAATTACACACAATGCAGAAAAAAGCATTACAATTGATGATTTTAATGGTGAAAGAGTGTGCAGATATTGTGGCAAAAGAAAGCCAGAGGTCAAGTTTAAAAAAATAGCTCACCTCTTTCCTGAATCCCTTGGAAATAAGTGCTTTTTCAGCAATAATGAATGTGATAATTGTAATGAGTTGTTTTCAAAATATGAGAATGACTTGTGTGCTTATTTAGTGCCTTTTTTATCAACAAATGAGATATTTGGTAAGGGAAAGCCAAAAGAAGTAAAAGAGGATGGCAAAGCAAGGTATAACAAAACAAGAGAATATAAATCCAATGATAAAACTTTTAGAGTGCAATCCACAGAAAAAATCATAACGGTTACCTCTTAGAAAGATAGCAAATTAGTATATAACAACGAAAAAAAGATTTTATCCATTCCATTTGATATTGGAAAACACACTCCATATAATATATATAAGTGCCTTTTAAAAATGGCTCTTGCAGTTTTACCTAAGAATGAATACGATAATTATAAAATAATGCAACGTTTGTTAAAAGAAGATTTAGAACCTATTGGAATAGAACAAGCAATTTTTACTTGTTATCCTGGCACAAATTTATATGACTTGACAGTTCTTGGTTATAAGAGGACAATTTCGGTTGTCAATTATCCTACCTATGTTTTCTTCATAGTCTTTGGTAATGTCTCCATGCAAATTGGATTGTTTTCTGACAGGGATTTTAGCGGCTTTAATAAGGAGATGCCAATACAATTTGTTGCAATTCCTACACCATTTGATTCTATAGGTACTGAATTTAAAACTTGTCAATTGGTTAATTTAACAAGCAAAGTAAGAAGAAATTCAAAGATAATGATGTCATTTCATGCTGAACAAAAAGATTAGAAAGAGTGCTAAAATTTTACACGATTTGACCTAAGGGTGCTAAAAATTTTACACGATTACAAGTAGGGGTGCTAAAATTGTATTAAAACATTTCTACTTTGACATATTAGCACTACAGGTATGATACAATGTGTACTTGTCAAGAAAAAGTAGACATGTATCAAACTTTAAATAGACCCTAGCTCATTTTTGAACTGAGCTGGGGTTTTATATTTTAAAGTATAAGATGGACGCTCATTGTTATAATAATATACATA
>DUUN01000771.1 GCA_012841535.1 Gallicola sp.
AGATACCCTAGAGCATCATCAAGTTCTTATTTTTCAAAAGGACAAATTTTTCATTATGCTGATACTAGATATACTAAAAAATATACTTTTAATAGTAGCAATTTTGATAATTTAAGGATTGATATCAATGCTTCATCAGTTTTAGAAACTGATGGGGATTATAAAATAGGCTTAAAAGTAACAAGTGATAACTTAGAACAAATTATCACTATGCCGAGAGTTTATGATAGTGATGATACATTATTAAAGGCTCAAAAACAGGGTAATTTATATGGATTTAAACGCTATCAAATAACCGACATTACTAATGAAAAAAAATATATTGATAGTAATATTTATAATGTTTATACTGAGAGTAATTATTATATTTTAGAATATAAACCTCCTCTTGCAACTGATGTTTATGTCATACAAGATTTTTCTAATCTTGTTGATGATGTTAATGTTACTGTTGAAATATATGCTTATAGAACTTTTGTTAATTCACTTGGCGATATAGAAACTGAATATTTAAATAATACTAATTTTTCAGTATCTTTAAATGTTGACAAAGATGAGGAAAATTGGGATTTTCCTCCATCTAGTGAAGATGATGGAGGGTTAATCTTAAATCCACCAACCGATGACCCCTCAAATATTGGGGAATGGTTTATCTATTTATTTATTCCTCAAAAAATAGGCGAATATTTTAATAATGTAAAAGAAGCATTTCTTTCAAGAGTTCCAATTTTTGAGGATTTTAATGCTTCAATAAATGCTTTGTTAGGTAATAATGTTTATGATGATTATGCTCCTAATTTTACAATTAAAATACCACAATTCAATATAAACGAACCTATGAAAGTTATTGATTTTTCATTTTATTCTCAATATAGACCTATTATTTTTGATTTAATAAAGTTTATTTCATGGGGTTTGTTTTTGATATGGGTATCAAAACATTTGCCTGCGATTTTTGGAGGTGGTGGAAGATGATTTTTGATACTGTTGTAAAGATTTTTACTGATATTTTAATCGGGATTACAAACTTAATTCCTGTTATCAATTTAGGGGCTACAATGGAAGGGTTTAATTCTTGGGTAATTGATATGTTCAATACAATTAACTATTTTATACCTTTACCAACTCTATTGATGATTTTAGGGGCTAAAATTGCAATTCGCAATGCGTGGGCTATTCAAAATCTATTGACAAAGATTTTTAGTTTTATAAGGGGGTAGATTGATATGTTTAATTTTATTTTAATGATGTTTTTGATATTTTTAGTTCCACCTTTAACAATTATTTTTATATTTTTAATATCTTTATTTTATCAATATTTTATATTAGTAAAAATTAAAAAGATGAAAAGAAAAAAAAGACAAATTGAAAGAGAAAAAAAGGTTGGTTTTTTTAAAAAAATATTTTATGTTTTTCCAAAACAATTAGCACTTGATATTGTTAAAAAAGACCCCGAAGATTTTAATGAATGGGGAGTTCATCTAATCTGTGGGGAGCAAGGCTCAGGTAAAACTATTACAACTTGTTATTTATTACAAGAATGGAAGAGAAAATACCCACTAGCAAAAATTACAACAAATATGACTTATAAATATGAAGATAGACCTTTGTTGCATTGGAAAGATTTATTGAATTATCAAAATGGTAAATACGGAACAATTAAAGTGTTAGATGAAATCCAAACTTGGTTTAATTCTAATCAGTCAAAAGATTTCCCTGTTGAAATGTTAGGGGAAGTTTCGCAACAAAGAAAACAAAGGTCGGCTATAATTGGAACAACACAGGTTTTCAATAGAGTTGCTAAGCCATTAAGAGAACAAACTCATTTTGTATATCTTCCTA
>DUUN01000722.1 GCA_012841535.1 Gallicola sp.
ACAATTGGATCTATGCTTTTTGGATTATTTTTTGGAGCAGGGAATTTGATTTTTCCTGTAAATTTAGGACAAAATGCAGGAGCAAATATGCTTCAAACTATGATTGGTTTTTTAATTACAGCTGTAGGGCTTCCTCTATTAGGAACAATGGCAATGGGGATATCTGAAAATAGTAGCTTGTTTGAAATGACTACAGGAATAAATAAAAAATTCGGATATTTTTTCACTATAGGATTATATTTAACAATTGGACCGTTTTTTGCATTACCTAGACTTGGAACAGTTTCTTTTGAAGTAGGATTAAAATCATTTATTGGAGAAGATAAAATAAAATTATTTTTATTGATTTTTACCTTTATTTTTTATATATTGGCATTTTTACTGTCACTAAAACCTTCGAAAATAATGGTTTGGGTTGGGAAAGTATTAAATCCTATGTTCTTATTACTTTTATCTTCATTAATAATTATATCCTTTATAAATCCAATGGGAAATATTTCCAATGCTGAAATCCAAAGTAAATTTATTACAGGAGCTTTCAGGGAAGGTTTTATTGGAGGCTATAATACAATGGATGTTCTAGCTTCTTTAGCGTTTTCTATAATAGTAATAAATAGTATAAAGGAATTGGGAGTAAAGGAGCCTAAAGAAATTGCAAAATACACTTTAAAATCCGGCATAGTAACTATGATACTAATGTCTATTATATATGGTTCATTAGTTTATATGGGAGCTTCCAGTTTAGGAAAACTTAACTTATCTGAAAATGGGGGAATAGCTTTAAATCAAATTTCCAAATACTATTTTGGATTTTTTGGAGAAATTTTACTTGCGATTATAGTAATTGTTGCATGTTTAAAAACAGCCGTTGGTTTAATAACAGCCTGTTCAGAAATGTTTCATAAAATGTATCCTAAAATTAGTTATTTTAAATTTATTTGCTTAGTTACATTAATAAGTTTTGTTGTTTCAAATGTAGGTTTAAATTCAATAATAAAATTATCCCTACCGGTATTAAATTTCCTATATCCAATAGCAATAGTTTTAATAGCCTTGATTTTTTTATCACCATTGTTTAGAAACAATAAAAAAGTATATATAATTACTATAATCTTTACAGCCTTTGCTAGTTTATTTGATGCATTAAATACAGTAGCTAAATCTATTGGAGATAATTATATTTTTGAAAAAGTTTTAAAAATTGCGTCTAATATTTTACCTTTCTTTGAAGATGGATTTGGTTGGATAGTACCGTCTATGTTAGGGTTAACTATTGGTATGGTCTACTTTAAAACCAATAGGGAAAAAATAAATAAGAAATAGCTATAGAGAATTAATATAAGGTGACCCCAAAAAGTTGGATTTTTACCAGAGCGGATATTTTGCTCTGGTTTTTTTATAGGCTCTTTGTCAAATAGTGTTGATGAAGAAAATAATAATATTTGCGGTTCAAGCTAAGAAGCTTGAGCCGCTATTTCATTTTCAAAACCTTTAAACTTAAACTTATGAAAACATAACATAATCC
>DUUN01000053.1 GCA_012841535.1 Gallicola sp.
TTGTTTTTATAGCTTTAACTACTTTAACTGTTTCCGCAGGAATGATGGTTAAGCCTGGATCGAAAATATCGCCTGACAATTCAATAATAATCGTATAATCTAAATCTGTAGAAATAACTTTAATTCCAGTATGATTAGCAGTAATAAATACATTTTGCAATGCTGTTAAACTTGATTTTTTAGGCATCACCCTCTCTACATTTTTGATGGCATCAAGAAATTCTTTTCTGTCAATTGTAATTCTCATTTTGAGAACCTCCTTTTGATTGTTGTTTCTATCCTATAGCTGCATAACCTCTTTGAAGCCTTCCTGCACTGTTGGCAATAAAATTTAGAAATTCCCATTCTAAAACTTCTAATTCATTTTCATAAACTGGTATATCCTTTTTGTTTGAATAACATCCCATCCATTCTGATCCATACCGAATAATTCCGGTTTTACAATTGTAATTTAAATCTTTTTCAATGTTTGCTTTTATTGCTCTTTTAATATTCTCTGGGGAATAATAATGTTCATGATCTGAAAATAAATGTTTATCATTTCGCCTGTTTGCATATTCCAATATGGTGTTATAGTCTAAATCTTTTAAGTAAATTTTGCTTTTCATTTGATAAACCTCCTTTACTATTATACTCTTTCTATCTTTTGTTTTTTACTTCCTGCAATACATCCCTGTTATTTATAGGGATATTGCAGGAAACAAAAGCTTCCCGGTGTTAATTTGTTCGGTAAATATAATAATTTCCTGCTTCAATTTCATTTCCATCATAACCAGAAAGAAAATATCCATAGCCATCTGCTGAAACTGCATCTTCAATAAATTCATCGATCTAAAAGTTTTTTGTAAATCAAATAAGCATTTTATTGGTTTATATTTCTTGATAAATTTGATACACATAATCAACCAAATATATTTCTTGATTTCCGTTTTTCCAAGCTGTTATTTGATCTTTAGTAGGTGTAATCCATCTGTCATAAAGCGGGATTTCTTGTACTTGTATGAAAATTTTGCCGGATTCAATTTCAATGGCATCTTCATCTATTCCATGATATTCTTTGATCTCTTTTAATAATTTTTCCATTGTTCTTCCTTGGAATGATACATCCCATTTAATACTATAACCAGAATTCGGTATACAACCATTTTCATAATCATCTAATTCGCAATCTCTATATTTTCCTTTTGCTAGAAACATTTTTAATCCTCCTTTTTGTTATATTTCCAACAAATTCTCCCTCTGTCATTTTCCCCTTGAAAATATTTTTCTCCAATTATGTACCATGATCCGATTTTTTATTCATGGTTAGTTTTTTAGCTGCCATCGGCAAAACCTCCTTTATAATTATCATATTATAATATTACTGTTATAATGTTAATAATTTTTGCGGATAAATTGATATTCTAATTGAAAAACATTTTGGGCAGCAGTATCTGTTATAGATTTCTAGCAGAAAAATCCGCTATTATGTTAATTTAAATTTTCCAATTTTATTTCCGTTGATGTCAAATATTGATCCTTCTATTATGCCATCATCAATTTTTCGGGAAACCTCTTTTAGTATTCGGCAAACCTCAAAACTTTCTCCATCTTTAAATGCTGCATTTCCGGTTTTGAATTCCAAAGTAAACACTGTTAAAACCTCCTTTTTATTATTCGGTAAAATATTTGGATTCCTACCAAGGAGTAACACATTCTTTTATATAGATAAATCGATTTGCTATTAAATGACAGTCTCCATTTTCGCAAATTTCCCAATCATCAGGATTATAACCAAATTCCCTTAATTCGTTTTTACATTCATTTTGCCATTTTTCATATTGACTCCAAAACATAATGTAAAACCTCCTTTAATTTTGTGGAAAGGTTTTCCCTCTGAGATTTTAGAAGGAATTCAGCAAGGGAAAAATCCCTATGCTACTCAATCTAGAATTCTTTATCCTCACATTTCCACCAACCAAATAATGATCCGTCACCAGGATGGGAGGAAAAATAATAACCTTCGGGAGAAATTTCGCTGAAATAATTAAATATATCCTCGTTAAAAAGGATGGATGCTTCTTCTTGGTTTTCATCGGGGATGCAAATATAATTATAATATTGGTTGTAATATGTGGGCAGGTTTTCATCTTTGTTTTCTTGGTTGGTGTTAACAAAACATTTTCTAATATCTGTAATGATTTTCGCTGCTTTGGCATCTTCTTCGAGATTATAATTAGTGATTAAATCATATGCAGAAGTTAAAAGATGTGTTAAATTATGCGTTCCTTCGGAAAGTATGATTCCCTCTTTTGAAATAATTTCCTTTTGCAATTGTTCTTTTGACATTGTAAAACCTCCTTTTATTTCCTCTCTGGATATGCCGGCAGTTTCCGGCACATCCAGAAGGGAAATGATCCCTTCTTTAATTTAAGATGATTCTAGCTGTCCAATCTCCTCCAATGGAATAACCTCCTGTAATTTGATTTGTTAATATCATATTATACTATCTTTGTCATTCCGTCAATAGATTTTTTGATTTTTTTATAAATTATTCAACAATAGTGTATCCGGCTTCCTTAACAGCGTCATAATTCATTGCTTCAGCTACTTCGTTAATAGTGACACCAAGGGACGGGTACGAGAAATCTGTTTCCCAGAATTCGCCATTCCATACGGCTTCTGCTGCTTCTTTCTTTTCTTCGTCAATTACAATAATAGCTAAACGATTTCCATTTACAATACATTCCGTCAAAACCTTATTTTTTTCTTCCATCTTGTTAACCTCCTAAAGTTTAATTTTCACCTCTGCAATACCTCCTGTTATTGGAGACATTGCAGAGGAATAAAAATCCCTGGTGTTATTCTTCATCGTGCCATCTTAATCCTCTAGCTTCATACAGTGGAATCCAGTGAGCTTCGTAAAAATCATATCCTGCACCATCAATACCGATCAAAATTCCTAATTCATTTGAATCATAAACCCAAAATCCACATTGTCTTAATTTTTCAAGATTTCCTCTTGCCCATTCTTCATCAAACGATTCTCCAAAAGTCCATAATGTTCCCCACATAGGTAAATCCCATCTTTCATTATATCCATATTCTTCTGTTAACCTTTCACAACTGGTGCAATATTCTTTTCCATCTTCATTTTCTTCAAATTCAGTATTTCCGCAGTAACCACATTCTTTTTCTGTTACTAAAATTTCCAAACCATCCTCAGATAAATTAGGATATGCTTTTTTTATTAGTGAATAAGGAATAGCGTTAAACCCTTCAACCCATTGCCTGCAAGCATCTTTTTTTGTTGTCATTTTGTTAAACCTCCTCAAACTTCCTATCCAGTGGACTTCAATAATCTTTATATTTCCGGTAAATGTAAAACCTTCCTGTTGTAATTCTTCAAGCCTGGTACAGGCATCCTCATAATAATTAAATGGACTTTCAATTACTCCCTTTTCATCGATAATTTCAAAATATGTTACCTTTTGACCGTCTTTATACATCAGACTTCCTCCTGTCATTTGATTTTATTTAGGTAATTCTTAAA
>DUUN01000266.1 GCA_012841535.1 Gallicola sp.
CCATACCCTACTAAAAAGTTGAAAGAGTATTGCTTATTAAATTTTATGTCGGACATTGAAGCAATTTTTGTTTTAAAATCTCCGTAAGTTGTCCCAACAATTATTCCGTGTGATTGAGCGTTAAGGGAATGACAGGCAAAAGTAAAAAGAAATGCTGAAATAATAAATTTGTATTTGTTCATATTAAATAGTGGTTTTTTGTATTAATAATTAACGTGTTAACGTTTAAAATATAAGATGTAATCAGACTATATTGAAAATATAATTTAAGATTCATACAAATATATATTAAACATTAACACGTTCTTTAATATTTAATATTCTAAGGGAAACTAATAGATCCAAAACCTCTGTTGGCCTCTTCTATACCTCGGGACCAGACCTCCATCGTGCCATCAGCTCTAAAAACAGATGGAAAGGTTACTTCTACTTTACCTAATTCGGTAGAAAAACCATTTGACAGCTCACGTGTTGTAAGTCTAAGTGGATTTCCTTGAGGATTTGTATAAACTTCGACGGGGTTTCCATTGTAGGCTGATTCATTGAATAAAAAAAGACTTTGAGGATAGTTTGTAAATACAAATCTAAGATTAAATATGGTTGAATATGTAAACCAACCAAGCCAAGTCTTTTTTTGACAATTCAGCCTCATATATATTCTATCTCCAGTTCTGCTTAACTGAACAGATGCATACCTATCACCTGTTCTTGACCAAGCTACATTAATGGAGGATAAATCGGATTGTCCTTCATGTTCACCCCTTGTTGATAAGCTTTGTTCATATTTTTCGGATCTTCCAATTAACATTCCATTATATAATTCATCAAAGCTAGAATAAAAGTCAGCTTGCTTTATGTCATTACCGATTAAATATTCACCATTGATATTTGCAATAGGTTCAATTTCAAAATTTTTAATCCTCGAATAGGGGATAAAATCATCATCTTCTATAGTATTGAACATAAGAACATCCTGAAAGTAGATTTTCAAATCATTGAATTTCTCTTTTAAAAGATCAAGATCTTGAATTTCTTCTAATTTGGCTATTTTGTACATTGCCTCGAATAAATAATCTGTTTGTGTTTTTACATCAAACGATCTTGTGAATTTCAAACGATCTTCTATTTCAGATTTATTAAGATATTCAAGAACCCGTTGAAAACTTTCTTCATTGTCAAACTTCAATATTTTAGCTGAATTGATCGTAGTTACTGATACACCTTCCTTCAAAATATCCATCTGTGATTTCTCTGTTTCAATCATAGATTCCACTGAATTCTTATCACATGATATTAATAATACATATCCTAAGATTAAAAGCACAAGCAATAATAATTGATTGTTTTTCATAATAACTGTTTTTATATAAATAAAATAGCACGAATAAATTTTACGAGTAAAGATATAAACCTAACAAACATACTGTTAGTGAAGTAAACATTTCTAATTAAACAACAAGTTATAACTTGATAGTGGGGTTGTTGTTACTATTATTTACATTATCCCCTTTTAAAGCTATAAAGATAACCATTAATATATAAGGGTTATAATCTTTATGACTTAGTGTCATTTTTTATCTTGTTGCCATTGTTATCTTTATTATGGAAATCATTCAATTTAAAAATCTTATTTTCCTGGGCAGAGAAAATAGTTTTATATAACCTAATAGAATGTTTAGTGTCAAAATATATTAAACTCCCCATACATCATACCACTACTATTTCTAAAAACTATGGTATATTGCCCAGGTGCTAATCCCCAAAGCTGAATGTATTCAACTGACTTTATAGAAGTGTCAACGGATAGTTCAATAAATGTTTTCTCATTTTTATCGGTTATAGAAATCTGTACAATTCCTAAATTTTTATTAAATTCTGCCATGATAAAATCTTGTAGAAGAAATGCATCGATGGGATTTCTTATAGAGTTTATACCAATATCTTCGAAATCTCCTTCAAGCGTAATTTTTGATTGTTCTTCACCTATTTTTTTCCCACCAGCTATTAATAATATTGGAATTAGGAGTATTAAAACACTCATTGCAATTTGTATTCTTTTCATGATTTATGTTATTTAAATTTGATGTAAAAGTACCTACTTGATCAATGTAAGTCAATAGAGTATAGAGTATGGTATAGGTTGTTTAACTTTTCAATCGAGATTATGTATCTCTAAATGTGCACTATAAGAAATCCGATATATAGGAAAAGAAACATATTTATATTACAAGACTTGTAGAAATTCCTTTAAATATGTAGCAGTATCTATTGTTTTATCATCAATATTAAGCTTTTTGCGAAGAACGCTTCTGTATTTTTGCACTGTATTTGGACTTAGGTTAAGAATTATGGAGATATCCCTTACTGACATTTCTGAATATGTAAGTATTGCAATTTTTTGTTCTGTATCAGATAGATTAGGAAACTTTCGTTTCATATTTTCGAATACACCTATATTCATTTCGTTAAAGACTGATATAATGTTATTCCAGTGGTCATCTTTTTTTCCATCATATACTATGCTATGAAATTCTTTCACCATTTCAGATGCGCTCATTTTACTTGTTGAAAATTTATCTAAGAGTGCTGACTTTTTTACCAC
>DUUN01000609.1 GCA_012841535.1 Gallicola sp.
GTTTAATTAAATAGTGCAAGAAAACCTATGAATAATTAAATAGTGTAATCTCTCTAGGGAATAATTAAATAGTGCAAATAGCCAAAATAAAAAGGCCTCAATGAAGTGAAGCAAATCACTCATTGAAACCAAATTACCCTTAAAATGAGGCAAAACCCTATGTTTTAATCCGTTTTATGCTATTTTTTCCTTAATACAACCGAATTTATTGTATCAAAGTAATTGTTCTTTTATGAAAGAGAACTCTAATTTTAATACAATGCATACACCTTAATAATTTTTGAGACTTTGCGTACACCTAGAACTTTTATTGATGTTTTGCGTACACTTGTTTTAAATAAGTTCAATAAAAAAGTTTCATGATGATCAATTAATGGCGCTGTTAAATAATTAGTGGTTTTGTATAATCACGCTGTTAAAAAGTTAGTGGTTTTTACCGCTGTTAAATAATTGGTGGTCACAAAAAAGCATTTCAATCCTATGATAAATGAAATGCTTTTTTTTGACCTTATAGACTATTTTTTTGTTTTTATTGGTACAGCCTTTATTGCGACATCTTTGTTTATTGAGAATATTATTTTGTTTCTAAGCCTGTTAAAATTTGTGTATCCATTAGCATTTTTAATTATTGTTTTAATTCTTGAATTAACACCCTCAATAGCACTGTTTGATAATCTTCTACCTTCTACTCTAATAAGTGAATTAATAATTTCTGTCCTCCAATTTAATAATAATCTTCCAAATTCCCTAAACTCTTCTAAATGAGAATTATTAAAATCATAGATAAGACTATCAAATTCTTCTTCGCAATTATCATAATCAGCTGTTAAGTTGAATTCCCTGTATTTTTCTTTTAATCTATATGAATATTTAAGATCATCATCATTTGCTAATAGATATTTTAATATTTCATCCCTTTTCCACTTTGGGTGTATTTTGGGAATCTTTATATAACCTTGGTAAATATCTTCAAAGTTCTTTACAAAGAAATAATGAAACTTCTTGAGCATATAATAATACATATCATTAGATTTAAGGGTACTTGTGCGCTTATTATACTTATTCATTACTTTAAGCCTAATCTTGATTACAGCATCATTTAGGTGCTTAATTACATGAAATGAGTCGACAGCAACAATTGCCTTCTTGAAATATCTTTTTGCAAGGTCTCTATAAGGTTCCCACATATCAATTATAATGATTTTAACATTATTTCTCTCAGAGTCAGGTAATATAGTGAACTTGTTAGCAAGATGATTCATTCTTCTTGAACTATATATTTCTACAATTTCTTTACTCTTAAAGTCTAATATAGTACAAGCATATTTATATCTAGATAATTTTGATGTATAAAACTCATCGATGCTAATAATTTTAGGAAATTTTTTTCTTCCACAATCAACATAATTATCAAAAATATTAATAACATTTTGCTTAGTTAAATTGAATTGGGCAGCAACAGAAGTAAAAGTTGATGTATGACTCCTAAGAGTATCTAATACAGCTAAAATAGTATAAGTACTTGTTTGATCACCTTCTAAGGAAAATGGGTTTGTTTCATAGAAAACTTTTTCACAATACTTACATCTATATCTTCTAGCTTTATACAATATAAAGCACGGTGAACTATTGGAAATACTGTGTGTAATCTTTTTAGTATAATAGCCATGAACTGTATAATCTTTGGATTGGCAAGAAGGACATACTTCATCCCTCTTTTTCAACGTTAGGTTACAGCTTAATACATTATTAGTTTTAGTTAGATCGATAGATTTAATAATATATGCAAAACCTTCTAAATTCATAAATTTTATGGTATCATAATTCATAAGGTCTCCTTTCAGTCTAATTTTAAAGGTCATTAAAATTATAACATAAAAAGGGGCCTTATTTTTGTATTAAAAAACACCTGTAAAATAATTAGTGGTGACCACAAACTATTTTACAGTTATATATAAACCACTAAATATTTCACATATCCCAATTAATCTACCATAAAACTTTTTTAAATTTTGTACTATTTTCTAGAAGTACTAAACATCTATGGTTCTATAATCTCTTTGTTATGTATAAAGAAACTAAAGTTATAATTATGGAACCATGGATAATAGGTTATCAACTGTTCATTGTTACAATTGATGTACGTATGTATCCCATTCATATTCACTAAAGTAAATTGTTATTTTATGACGGTCCAGAGATGCAATATGCAACATATCAAGTTACTTCAATTTTTTCTCAACCATATAATTTTGATATGATTAATCGTTCATAGCCCAATCAATCTGGTTTGCAAACGGTATAAATGCCGCATCAATAGTTCCGCCATTTTGTCCTCTCATTCCGAAGTTACCAATTAAGTTCCAACCACTATCATAAATGTTATTAGTGGTGGTGTTTTCTGTCACACGTGCCACATGTTCATTCGTTAAAACACCAA
>DUUN01000155.1 GCA_012841535.1 Gallicola sp.
AATTCTTAAAATATTAACAAAATATTAATATTAGATTTTTTGTTGAAATTGGGTATATATTTAAAGTAATAAGTTATTTAAATATTGTAGTTTTAACTTTGAAAATATAAAAAGATGGGATTAGCACCCATCTCTTTTATTAAAAAGGAAGATAATATGAAAAAAAGTTTTATCTTTATGTTATTAATATACAGTATTTTACTTAAAATATTCTTAAAGATATGTACATAAAACTTAGTGAGGTTATAAATGAAAAGTAAATTTAATATTAAAAACAATTTTTTACTGGCAACGGTAATTGCCTTGGTTATTTCCTTTCTTGTGTTCTATATTTATTTGCCACCAATTAATTTATATTCTATTGATTTTTATATGTTCTTAACAGTAGTAGTTATAATTTTTTTGTTGTCCTATTATGTATTTTACACAAGAAATAAGAAGGATGCTTTTAAATTTTCAAAATTTGGAATTGGAATATTAGTAGTAGCTTGGGGAGTTTACCTTATTATGAACTTGTTTTCTCTAGTTCCCTTTCATGCAAGAAAATATGCCAATATTTTAAAGAAGGAAGAGGGAGTTTTTAGTGAAGACGTGGAGCAGGTTGACTTTGATAGAATTCCTGTTGTAGATAGGGACACGGCAGTTAAGTTAGGCTCTAGAAAAATGGGGGAAATTGAAGATTTAGTTTCCCAATATGATATTGACCAAACTTACAGTCAGGCTACAGTTAATGGTAAGCCTGTAAGAAATACCCCTTTAATTTATTCCGATATTATTAAGTGGATAAAAAACAATAGAAATGGAATTCCATATTATATATCTGTAGATATGGTAGACCAAGAGGTAGAGTTAAAAAAATTGGAGAAGCCAATTAAGTATTCTTTTTCCGATAAATTTTCAAGGGATATTAAAAGACATATGCGTTTTAAATACCCGACAGCCTTAATAGATGAAATAAATTTTGAAACTGATGATAAAGGCCATCCATACTGGGTAGGTTCTACTGTAAAGCCTACTGTTGGTTTAATTGGAGGAATGGATGCAAATTCCGTTATAGTTGTTGATGCAGTTACAGGGGACACCAATAGATATAAGGTAGGAGAGGTTCCAGAGTGGATAGACAGGGTTTATTCAGCTGATAGGGTTCTTGAACAGCTTACTTGGAATGGAAGGTTACAGGGAGGTTTTATTAACCAATATATTGGACAAAAAGGAGTTACTGAGCCAACTGATGGATACAATTACCTTTCTCTAGGAAATGATATTTATCTTTATACTGGAATTACTTCTGTTTTAGCAGATGAGTCTAATATAGGCTTTGTACTTATTAATATGAGGACTAAGGAGACTAAGTTCTTCCCTGTATCATCAGCAGATGAACAATCGGCAATGGCTTCAGCAGAAGGTGCAGTACAGGAAAAAGGCTATAATGCCACCTTCCCAATTTTAATTAATCTGTATAACAGACCAACTTATTTTCTTTCATTAAAGGATAATGCCGGACTAATTAAGACCTTTGCTTTTATTGATGCACAAAACTACCAGAATGTTGCAACAGGAAGTACAATAGAACAGGCCCTGGCTATTTATGACTCAACTAATATAGACAGGGAAATAGATGAATCGGCCTTGGAGGATATGGAAATAACAGTAAGGGAAATCTATCCTGTTACAATAGAGGGAAATACTAGTTATTTCATTAGGGCTGATGGAAGTGAGCTGGTATTTGTAGCTCCAATAAAGGCAAGTACTAAATTACCATTTGTAAAAATTGGTGATAAATTAAATATTACTGGAGAAAATTTAGGAACTCAGTTTAATATTATTTCAATAGAAGATTAAAATTAGCCGGTGCAAATAAGCATCGGCTTGTATTTTAGTAAGGTATAATATATATAATAAATATTAT
>DUUN01000747.1 GCA_012841535.1 Gallicola sp.
CAGACGCAGAGAGACATCCTCCTGGCCATTGCCGGAAATGTAACATACCAGGATGTCGCACAGGGAAGCGATGAATTCCAGGCCATACTCCGGGAGATGGCCGGTAAAGACCTGGCCGAATTCAAAGAGGCCATTGCATACCGCCGCAAGAAAGTAAAAGAGGAGCTCGATAAATGCCCGGTCGAGGATTTCAATTCAACCATTGTACGATTAATAGCGCGCATCTTTTCACAATCAGCAGCAGTGCAGAACCATTTCAATTCAACCATTGTACGATTAATAGAATACTAAAATAACAACTTAAAACAACAAACGATAATTTCAATTCAACCATTGTACGATTAATAGGCTTTTTTAATTCTACAATTTCTTTCTTGTAATACTATTTCAATTCAACCATTGTACGATTAATAGCATACGCAAACGAACTGCAGGGAACCATTTTTCAGAATTTCAATTCAACCATTGTACGATTAATAGTAAATACTGGAAGCAAAAGCGTGTTTTCTCACAGGCATTTCAATTCAACCATTGTACGATTAATAGCCGTCAATACCGGCATAGCAGTAATCTCATATTCTGCTTTTTACACATCTGCTACATATATATTTCTACTCAAAAAGTTGTCGATATGCAATGATAGAAAAATTCCCGAACTTCGACAACTTTGTTTATTATCTGATATTCAATATGTCAAAGATCTCTTGAAATTAAAAACTATAAAAGTTACTGCTGAAAAGCAAGTATCGACATAGTTTAAATGAAGTTATCAATACTACTTCTCTCTTTTCCAATAATTTGTTTACTCATCCATTTTTCTTGTCTACTCGAAAATATTATTAGACTATCATCTTCTTTTTCCATAATTTTCTCTGCCTTCAATATTAGTTCTTTAAGTTTAACTTCCGATATTTCACCCTCAAAAACTGAGTTTTGTATCCAACTCAAATATTTACGACAAAGTTTAAGCATTTTACCTACACGTTTTTGACCACAGTCATAAACCAAAATCACATACATTCACCAATACATTTTAAATGGTTTATATGCCTCAATTCCTAACACATGTTTTGCTAATTTGTAACATTCTAATTTTATAAGGTGCTTGTAACTGACACTTCTATTTAAAGACCGATGCTTAATGGTCTCATTAAATCGTTCCTCCATTGCTTTTACAAAGATTTTTTTGCCCGTTGGATTTAGTAAACAACTATTCAGCTTCTTATCAAAATGGCGAGATTGTATCTCTTTTTTGTTGAGTAACTTAAAAATTACCCTATCCACAATTATGGGTTTAAATATTTCTGCAATATCTAATGCCAACGAATATCTGCGCTCTCCAGGAGAATGAAGAAAACTAATAGTAGGATTAAGCTGTGTTTGATGTATGGCACGTAAACATTCAGAATAACACATCATATTTCCAAATGAAATCAATGCATTCACTTCATTCTTTGGAGGTTGCTTAGTTCGTAATCCCATTTCAAAATTATTAAGAATAAGATTGAATGCCTCATAATACACTTGACGTATATTGCCTTCTACTCCCATCAATTCTTCAGTATTTGTAGCAAAATCGATTGTGTTTACATATGAATCTATTTGCAGCAATAAATCCTCCATATCTTTACCTCTACGATTATAGTACTGAAGATTCTTCTGCATATTATATGCTGCTCCAAGAACAAATTGACGTGCAATTTCCATCCTGGCTTTCTTGTTCTGAAAAGATTTAGTTTGTGCTAAAATCATTTTACCTGAAAGTAAAAAATCGCGAGGCATAAACGATCCGGTATAATTTTCATAGTAATCAAAAAAATGAAGTGCAATATCATTCTGGCCAAGAAAATTATACAGTGAGCTGTTTGCATCGAGTGAGCCGAACACATAAAATTGATCGATAGACTCAACTGGAATATAACGAGGTTGACCTGCTATCTTAATTCCATTTTCATCCTCTTCTTCTGGTACAAATTTTAGTGTATTGTCTTTTCGTGAAAGACGACCGGGATTAAAAAGATAATACGTTTTTTTCATCTTATTCAAGGTTCCGAGGAATAACAAAAATCGAAATAACTACAACTCTTACAAATTTTCGCATTAATTACTGGGGGACATATATCACTCATAATTGTTTCTTTTATTTCTAAGACTGATTCGACAAGCTTCTCACGATCAGAATCGTTTAAAGACACTTCTTCTGTTTTTCTAAGTTTAGGGTACTCCAACAAACCTGATACACCACTGATACCATTTAATTCCAACAACCATAGATAAAATTTCACCTGACGAATGTGAGCCTCTTCAACTTTATCACTTCGTTTAATCTCATGTACAATTTTGTTTCTTTTATCAAAGAAGTCAATTTGCCCAATTAGTGTGTCATCTTCATACTGTGCTGAAATAAGAATTTCCTCATATCTTTCGGCTCTTTGAGGGTATGAAGTTTCATGAATCAATTTACCATCATATACCAAATCTGACGTGTGTTCCATATTAATACCATTGGAATGAAGCCAGCATTCACGTGGACAAACTGCAAAAAGGTTCAAGAGTGTAGCATTGATATACATATAGTATTATAAAAAATTAGATTCAGATAAAAGTGAGGTATTTATTCCATCTTCAAATGTGAATATTTCCGCATATGACTCTAAATAAAGGTAACCATATTCTTCTCTACCATTTCTACTATAAGTACAAAGTATTTTATAATCACTACTATAGGTATATATCGAAAAAGTGAATAAAGAAATAAGTGATTGGATTTTATTCATTTTAATTTTATTCTTTATGAAATCTTCTTTTTGTTTCTGAATGATAATATCAACATATTTATCCCAAACATTTTTCCCGCTCAAATTATCAGAATATGGAATGTTCAATTCTTGTAATATTGGTATATTTTCAGTTATAAGTGAAATATCAATTTCTATTGGTACAAACACATAACAATTTTGTTGATCAATAATTCTCAAAGATTCGTTTACTTCTCTAAAATTTAATGTCCCAATTGCAGAATATAAATCATTAATGTTTACAATATAGTTAGATCTATTAACTTTCTTGATCTTATCTATTACTAGCTTATATATTTTATCAAAATTCTTACTTTCTAATATAGATTCATACTCATCTTCAATCTCTAACATTATTTTATAGCGATTATCATCTTTATATAATGTTTTCTCATCATTACAATTAAATATATAAAGCATAGAAGTTGGTTTAATGGCATTTCTATTTATTCTACCAGCTAATTGCTCTTCACTATCAATTATAGATCTATCTTTAAATCCTAAATCCATATCTATATCAACACCTGCTTCTACAACTTGAGTAGTAATCAATAAAATCTTTTTTGATCTTGTTTTATCTGATTTAAGTTTAGATATTATTTGCTTTCTTCTTGGCTCTAGTACTGTACCAGACAATAATAAGATTTCATCAAAGAGAGTATTTCTGTTTTTTGAAATTTCATAAAATTCTGTAGCTGTTCTCTTAAAAATAAATTCTACAATAGTATAAACACTATCAGGATACATTATATTTTTTTGAGCAAATAGTTTGGATTTTTCGGTAACGACTTCTGAGAGATTTTGGAGATAAAATTCTAAATCTCCTCTTGGACTTTCCCATTGTAATAAAGTGTAGTCAAATTTAACTCGATTTGAAAAATTTGGATTTTGAAAATATTTATGCTTATCTTTTATTAAATAGGTAAAGTCGGATGCTAATTTTTTTTGGTCAATTATTTCTCCAATTTTTGGTAATGTAGCTGACATTATTATGAATTTCATATTGAAGTAATAAGAATAATTCACAATAAAATAAATAATCTTATCCCATATTTTAGGAGAATATGATTGTATTTCGTCTATAATAACAATTGAATTTGACAACCTGTGTAGCAAGTAGTTGAGTTCTTTCTTATTTGTTTTTAAGACCTCAAAAAATCTAATATGAGACATCAATAAAATCGGATAATTCATAAAAAGGCCATCCAGATAATTTAAATAATCATCTTCATATTTCCCAGATTGAGACTTTGCATTTGAATGCATTTCAATAAGCTCATGGTTATCTAATCCAAATGTATCAATCAATGTCTGATATGTTTGTGTTATTAAAGTAGTAAATGGAAAAACATAAATTACTTTATGTAAGGAATGATCATTTTTTAATAGTTCAGAAACTGCCAGCATTGAGATATTTGTTTTACCTCCTCCTGTTGGTGCTTCTAGATAAAATAGAGAATTGTTATTATTTTTCCTAATATTAAGTATTGCTTCTATTGCAATACATTTCCGCAGAATGTTTAAGTTATTATTATTTCTTTGTTTGAAATTATAGGGATTGAAAAAATCTCCATTTTCGATTGCTTCATATACCTGCTTGTTATATAACTTACTGGTTCTAGTATTGTTAATAATCTTCCTTCTTAATTTATCATCCAAAGTACCGAAATCAGTTAACATAGTTTCCCAATTATTCAAATAATGAGCTGTTGCCATGTAATCAGCTGCTGTTAATAGTGAATAATTAAGTTTTATAAGAGCATAAAGAGGGAAAGCATTTTCGTTCTTAAAAATATATTCATTAAATCGATCAAATAAAAAATTAAAATTGGCATTACCTAAGAAGAATGCATGGAAATCCTCTATTTGATCTTCATCTAGAGGATTATTAAACAGTGTTAGGAAAGGACTTAGTTCAAATAAATCTTCATTATCCCAGTTATTTTCATCTTGTGTGTATTCAATTTTAGAACTGTGATGCTTGTATATAGGATAACTTAAATATAATGCTATATTACATATAAAAATCTGCTCTTCATCTGAGAGTTCTAACTTAAGAAAATCGCTATAAAACAATGCTAAGTAAAGATAGACGCTAATAACTGAATGCTGGTTTTGAAAATGATGGTTAACTATAAAAAGAGAAGTTTTGTTATTCAGTCGATTCCTTTGGAAACCTTCATTTAATTTACCTAAATCATGATAAGCAACTGCTTGCCAAAATAATTTTTCAATTAAGTCTGCAAGCAGTTGTTTATTATTTAGTGTATTAGGAATCGAGTCACCAATAAGTCTTCTGATAATTCCATATAGATCATGTGCTTCAACCATTTTCTTCGTATAAGCCATTACTAATGCACTATGTTGTGCAAGAGTTTCAGCTTCATTTCCATTATGCTCATATTTAGGTATATGAGCATAATAGCTATTTATTGAAGGTATCAGCTCTTCAAAATATGCAATATCGAAATTAATCATAAATCTAAAACAGTTGAATTATTTCATTATCATTGATCTGATAAAATTCTCCAGAAGATTTCATATTCATTACTCTATTGAACTTGGCATTAGAATAAACAAAATCTGCATAAGAATATTGGAATAAATTCTCATCAAATTTTATCGGCAATTTTTCAAAATATAGAAATGGCAACTCTTTTGTCTCGTCTGAAAAACTAGACATAGATTTAGCTACATAATTACTCACCGCTTCAGTTTTTGTAAATATGGTAGATATTTTATAATCACAGCTAAAATCAAATTTCTCATAAGAGTCGTGTATGTAAGCATTTGTCCACCATGCCGAAAAATCGTTTTTTCCCATATAAGGTAAAAACATTGCTTCATATGATAAAATATTTTCATATAAAGTTTTTTCGTTTTGATTACTTAGATCTAATAACAGAAAACATTTATATGATGGGTTTATTAGAATTTGTTCTGTAACTATAAGATTTCCACCTTCTTCTCCACTAGCAAATCCAGTACTATTATTATAACTTAACATCTCTTTCGTATAGTTACCATTGTCAGAAAGCAAAGGTTTAATACCAATCTTTATTTTATTGAATTCTTTATAATAATCTGGTAATTCACCAACATTCTGATATCCTTGCAAGCCTGCAATTGCACCTAGAATTCCAAGCAATGCAGGCTTGTGTATAATATTATATGTCAAATAAAGCCCATCATTGATATCTGGCTTCTTAAAGAAACCAAACTCTGCTAATAATTCAAATGATATCAACCTCATTTTCATAATATTATAAATCGTTTTCTACTATATTCTCTGGCAAGTTCCTCATTAAAACCGTTTGTTTATTATAATAGACTTCTACTAACTCTATTTCAGAAGAGATTCTAATCAACTCTTCTGACAATTTTGCAAAATCATACACACATTTGTTGTTTACTTTCTCCTGACTAAGTTCTATTAAAGTTGTTAAATTTGGCAATACTGCTTTAGAATGATCTTTTAACTGTATCCATACCAAAAATTCATTTTCACAACCGGCTTTTGAAGTAGAATCATACCATGTAACACAGCGTCTAAAAGCTTCTTTCAATTTAAGTATATCATCTATTGATATATTCTTAGCATCTTGCCCTGAAACTTCGATGATATCACGTAAGTTTAGTGGATTAATTGAAAAATGATGCAAATAATGACCTTCATCTAGTTTTGATTGGCGCCCTATGGTGGTCATGCCTCTCTCTGCATCTGAGTCATCTGCTTTATTACTAAAAGGTGAGGTAATTTGTTCGGTATAAATATTACCCGACTTCCAAAAATTGACTCCATGATTAATTTGTACAGGACCATGTAAAGAGATATTTGTGGCACCTGCAAATGTTGCTCCGAAAAATCTAATATCCAGACACTCAAGTAGGTTTTTAGCAACCATCGATTTAACAATTTTATTATCATTTCCTGTAGGGTATTCGCCAAAGAGCTTTTTATATGTTTCGTCCAAGGAAATAGGATTCAGGTTATTATTTAAAGATTTGAAATAAAATATTTTTTCTTCAACATAAACATCCTTCAAATAATTTTTAACTGCATATTTAAATGCTTTGTCTGTTGCGTATACTGTTCCACTTGGAAGAGTCCGAGGTTGACCTGAAAAATCAGCATTGTAATTTGAGTTTATTGCTTTTACTCCTACACATCCAAATACCCTGTTTTTAAATTCTTTCATAACTTGATCTCCTTCTATTAATTATTGTTACTATTATTATTGTTTACTACTTTTTGATAAATTACACACTCGCTAAAACATCCAGCTAAGAAATATTTCAACAATGGTTTAAATTCAATACTTTCATCATATGTTAATACATCAGAGGAAAGATTTTGAAATGAGCCCTTATAAGTACTTATATCATGTTTGTAAACCGAAATTGCCTGGGCTATGGCATCCTGCAATTGCCCAGATTTGGATTTTTGTAAATAAGGTTCAAGCAGAGAATAATTCTTATTGCTAGCAGCACTTCTGTCTATTAAATAGGACACAATTTGTCCTGCACAGAAAGCAAACTCCTCCGGATTATCTAAATGAGACTTACCACTGGCTACACTGCTCATTTTAGACATTAATTCAGTAATTTTCGAACTCATATTTTCTTCTATTTTAAAATTATTATTGAATAAACTGTATAGACTAAACCAAATATTTAGCTTTTCTTTAATCGTGTTGTTCCAGCTAAACAAACCTGTAATTTCATCTTTTTTGATGTTTGATAATATAGATTGATACATCAATTCATTAAATGAATAACTACTTATAGCATTTCTTTTAGACTTATAAATGAATTCATAAATTGATTTACGGTATTTCAGTATAAGCAAATACATAATATCACCTCCTCTAATATATGTAGGATCTATATCTCCGAAATAATTAGCGGAATATCTGTCTTCTTTTATTTTCACCAATGAATTATTAAAAATGGTTTTGACTATTATACGTTCAAAGTCAAAAACAGATGAAATCTTAATTGTGGGAGTCAGTTCAAACTTTTTATCTCTTATAGTTCCAGATTTAAATACATTTGTGATTACAATAGGTTTATCAAAATAGTACCTAAATAATGGTACAAAATCAACATCATTAAGTATTATAGATTTTCTTTTCGAATGGTTAATTAAATAATAGTTAGATAAATATTTAATGTTTTTCCTCTGAAAAAGTTGTTTCAACAGATCACGATATGAAATGGGTTCTGTATTTTCATTAAATATCTTGACAATCTCCTTATTTATTTCATTATTATCTATAGTAATTGGTAGAGGATTTGGTAGTGTTTTATTTATTAACAACGATTCAAATATTCTGAGACTTAGTGCATCTTTTGTAGTAATTCTACCACTTATGCTATTTATAGATGTTTTGTGCTCTAAAAAAGGCTTTTTAGTATTTAGTCCGTTTAAGAAATTACTCAATCCAAAAGTTGTACCATCTATTTCTTTATTGTACTTATTACTATTAAAAAGTTTATCCTGAAGATAGGCATTGTGTACTATTCTGTATTCCTCAAATGTTGCATTTTTTAGATACAAATTTATATAATCATCATTTTTAATTCGATCTAAAATTTGTACTTCTATTTCTACATCTTCATTCTTCTCTAGTATTTTTTTGTTATGCAAGAAATTTAGGACCTCTCCACACTGATTTTGGAATGATTTAGATAATTGGACTTGTCTTTCGTTTTTACAAAGCTCTTGTGCTTTAGAGAAATAGTCAGGTAAAAGTTTTATTATCTTTTCTATCCCAACTCCTTCTAGTTTCTCATTCAACAAGGATTTCTTCTTAAAACTCAAAATAAAAGGAGAGCAAGAAAATATTTGTTTTCTATTATCTAACACTTTATTCATAGAAGTTCCAACACGTAATCCTAATTGCTCATATTGTACCAATGCTTCACTAGGAATATCATTCAGATTAACGTTTGTATCTATTAAATACATCTCATTATCTTTATTTACCCATTGACCTTCATTATCTAATTCAACAACAATATGTATACCTCTACTTGGTTTAATATTCCATTGCATAACATCAGGAATATCTTCAATAAGGTTTTCTGTAAAATTTATTATTTCTCGTATCATGTTATTATTTTTTTGTTGATTTACTTACTAAGTCAATCATCCCAAACCCCAAACTTCCCTTCTCTCCCACTCCGGCATCGTATGCTATTTTCATTAGCTCTGAAGGAGCAGTCATTCGGAATTTGCACATATAACCCCTCACTCTTGTCTGTTGTGGAGTTCCCGATTTAATCGTTACCAGCACTGATCTGGGATTTGTAAGTAATTCAAATCCAAAATCAA
>DUUN01000038.1 GCA_012841535.1 Gallicola sp.
ATTGTACCCTTGCTATGCTGGGGCAGACCCTCAAAAGGATTACCTTTTCTACTTAAAGATCTTTTTATCTTAAAAGTTTTTAAAAAGTCATCTATTACTTTATTATCATATTCACTTCCTCTATCTGAATGAAATAACTGTATTTTACTTAATGAGTATTTAGAACTAAGAAGAGCTTGTTCGATTAATTTCGCATCCTTATTTTTACCTACGGAATATCCAATGATTTCTCTATTGTATAAATTAATTAGTAAGCATATGTAATTCCAAGATTTTCCAACTCTTACATATGTTAAATCACTTACTACAACTTCTAGATTATTCCTCTTGTTAAATTCTCTATCCAATATATTTTCTATTTTTGATTCATTACATTTTAAGTTATGTACTTTGTATTGTGCTACAGTATAATTAGAAACTAAACTATTTTCTTGCATGATCTTAGATATTTTGCGTCTAGAAACCTGATATCCTAGTACTCTTAGTTTTTTCTTTATTTTTCTAGTTCCATAGTTGTTTTTACTCTTCCTAAATATTTCTTTTATTTGTTCTACTAATTTCAAGTTAGATTTATCTAATATAGGTTTATTTAGATAGTAATAAACAATGGATCTATGAATTTTCAAGAACCTACACATAGCACTAATACTAAATTTATCACGATTTGATATTATTAAATCTATTTTTTGCCTAGTAGTAGTGCAGCTTGCTTCGTGTGCCCTTCAGGGTATAAAATATCATTTTCCATCTTTAGTTGCTGATTTTCTTTTTGAAGTCTTATTAATTCCTTTTCTTCTTCTGTTCTATTATCTTCAATTTTAAATGATTTAGAATTATTATATCTTGTTACCCAACTTCTTAATGCAGCTGTTGAAACGCCATATTCTTCACTTAGACTACGATAGGTATGGTTTCCTTGGTTATAGATCTTTGCCATTTGTTCTTTAAATTTATCATCGTATCTCTTACCTTTACCGCTCATGATTTCACTCCTTATTTATATTATTTAGATTCTATCATGTTTGGTATAAAACTGTCCTATTTAGTGTAGCCTATCCAAAAGTATAAAAGGATAAATATTAAATGTTTACTTGATACTTGTAATAGATAGTGGTATTCAAATAGAAAATTTATAAATTCAGTTAGAAGGAGGTTAAATGAAAAATTTTAAACAAAAATATTATACAATTGGAGAAATTGCTAAGATTTGTAATATAAATATCAGAACTTTACATTATTATGATTCAATAGACCTGGTAAAACCTGTAAAGATCGTGGAGAATTCTAATTATAGACTATATAGTAAAGGACAGATACCGGTAATAAACTCTATAAAGCGACTTAGGGAAATGGGACTATCTTTAAAAGATGTAAAATTATTTATTAGTTTAATTACAATAATAATTGCAACACTACTCCAAATTATTTAATTCGTATAAAAATGCTTCAAATGGTGAGTTAAATTCTAAACATTTTCTCGGTCTAGTATTTAACTCATATATAACTTCTATTAATCTATTATCATCAATTGATGATAAATCTGTTTTCTTTGGATAATATTCTCTTAATAGTCCATTACTATTCTCGTTAGTTCCTCTTTGCCAAGCACTATATGGATCAGCAAAATAGAAATCTATTCCTAGTTGATTTTCTACACTTTCATAACAAGCAAATTCTTTTCCCCTGTCAGAAGTGAAACTTTTAAATGCTTTTTTAGGCAAAGCCTTGACCAGTTGTTCTATAGCTTTCATCATAGAGTCTTTGCTTCTACCCTTCATTTTTATCGCAATATAGAATCTGGTTTTCATCTCTGCGAATGTTGCTAAATATCCTTTGCTTTTACCTCTAGAAGAAACAACTGTATCTAGTTCCCAATGTCCAAATTCTATGCGTTTCTTTACATGATTTGGTCTTTGTGATATTGATTTGCCAATATTAAATTTGCCTCTAGTTTCTTTAGATTTCCTACTATTTCCTTTCCTTCGCAAAACCTTTAAATTACAGATAAAACTTTAGAATAAATCCAATTATAAATGGTTTTAAAAGATAATATACCTTCTAAATCTCTGCACATTATTTGTTCTGGAGACCACGATTTATTCAATCTTTCTTGAATAAAACTCCCTAAACTGTATGTAAATTTAAACTTTCTCCCCTTATTCTTAGATTTTTCTTCATAATCTTTTGAGCGATTTTACTGAATATTCAACTGTATATCTTTTTATTTCTATCATCCATGGTAAGATGTTTATGATTCTTAACATTCTCCGACCTGTGTGTTTTGTGGATATTAACATTTTACACGAATTTTGGAATTTGTTATGAGTTTTTTATTTTAGGTGTTGCATTTAATTTTACAATCTATCGTATATAAAACTCAATTATTAAAGTAATATTTAATTACATTCTGATATTGACTATAATTTTTTATCTTATTCTTTGTCAAATTAAGTTAGACAATTATAAACTTCATTCTGCCGTAAATGATTTTAAAAAGAAAAACTAGATAAACTATTGAATTCCACTTTGATAAAAAAATATAATTTTTGAGATTAAATCTTTCTAAATTTCATGATTTTTTATTTAAAGTAATAATACTTTATGAAGACTTTATCTTAGTTAAAACGAAACTTTATTTTACTTTGATAGGATAAGGATAAGTAAAAAATATTATAGGAGGAAAGAAATGCAAAATGAAAATCAAGTTCCAGTATTAGAGTTAAAAGGCATTACAAAAAGAGTAAACAAGAAAAATCTAGTGGATAATTTAGGCTTTAATTTGAATAAGGGAGATATATATGGTTTTTTAGGACCTAATGGTTCTGGTAAAACAACGACTTTAAGGATGATAACGCAATTGGTTTTTCCAACATCTGGGGAAATACTAATTAACGGATATTCTGTTGAAAAAGATCATCGGAAAGCATTATCTACTGTGGGAAGTATTATTGAGAATCCAGCGTTTTATTTAGATCTAACAGCTAAAGAGAATTTAATCCTTAGCAATACCTTGGCGGATAAACCCGTTAAAAAATCAAGAATTGATGAAGTTTTAGAGATAGTGCGTTTAAGTGATGCAAAAAATGATAAAGTAAAAACTTTTTCCTTAGGAATGAAACAACGGCTAGGTTTAGCGAATGCATTGCTTTGTAAGCCTAACTTAATTATTCTTGATGAACCAACAAATGGTGTCGATCCAGTTGGATTACGTGAAATGAAGGTTTTGATTAAAGATTTGGCTAAAAGAGAAAATATTACATTTTTGATTTCAAGTCATATGTTAAGAGAAATGCAGGATTTATGTAATCGAGTTACAATTATCCAGAGAGGTAGATTAGTAGAAAGTGGAGCAGTAGATGAGTTGCTGGAAAAATATCAAGTAAATGATTTAGAAGATTTATTCTTTGCTTGTGTGGGGGATAATCAAAATGAAAAAAATTAACAAATTAGTAATCTTTGAAGTAAAGCGCATGATTGCATCAAAATTAACTCTTGTCTATTCTGTTATCTATTTGGTCAGTTTTATTATATCAGCACTTTTTTATAAGATTATGGGCAGTGAAGGCTCTGTCTTGACAGTAGGAAATGCCCAGTCATTTCCCATACAGCATTTACAAGCGAGTTTTTTCTTTACGGGTATCTTTGTTGCTATCTATGTCAGTAGGATTAGTAGTCAAAACCGTACAAATGGGGTGATTAAAATACCATTAACACGATCTGTTTCTCGTATGGAATATTTCGTTAGCCGTGTCTGCTCTATTTTCCTATTTTGTTTATTTATTACATTTATTATGATTATACTTAGTTACATAGTAGGTATGTTCTATTTTGGATGGGGAGACCAGTTAGTTTTTCATTCATTTATTGCTAACGGTTTAATAGGAATCTTAGTTACCTTTTTATCTGGTGCTGTCTTCGCCTTTGCATATTTCGGATTTGGCTTGATAGGGTTGGTTATTTCTATGTACTATGATCGGATAATAGAAAGTGCTACAATAATGGGAATCTTCTTAATGGTTGGACAATATTTTGAGCTTCTCCCTAAGATAAGACAATTTACTATTTTTCATCAAATGTTATTTTTTCATATGGATATATTTAATAAGCCACTTTTATACAATGTTAAAAGTTTTCTGATTATTGTTGTATACTGTGTTATTTTTAGCTATGTTGGCTATAAAATATTCCAAAAAAAAGATTTATTTGTTTAATAGATGGGAGGATAATATGTTTAAGCAGCTACAATTTGATTTTAAAAGAATGACATATCAAAAAAAATATATGCTAATATTGACAATTATTTCACTCTTGAGCATTGCTTTTTCAGCTTTTGTAGTCTATAGAGGTCAATCGAATATAGCCGTGGTGAAAGCGAGCTTAGCACAGTTTCGACCATTGTATTGGCTCATTTGCTGTTATCTTATCTGCGATTTAATTATGATTGATTATCATAATGGCACAATTAAAGGAATTATTCCATATTCAAGTAGTCGTAGAATTTATCTTTTATCTAAAGTAATAACATCAATTACTACATGTTATTTGATTTTATTAACTCATTTATGTAGTACGATTTTCACAACGATTGTGTTGTCTTCTCAATTAGATTACTTAGAGTTAGGAAGCTTTTTCTTTTTGTCTTCGGTGGGTGCCACGGAAACTATATTGTTGTTTACTGGTCTTCTTTTATTAAGTATGATTATTACAGAAAGTGAACCAGTTACAATTGGTTTTGGATTAGGAATGGTTTTTATTATGTTGATCCTAGAATCTATTCAGCAGATTGCTGACTATGTACCAACAATGCAAATGATACAACTACCTTTAACTAGTGGTTCTGAATTTAAATTAGGTATTTGGATTGCTATGGTGATAGTTTTATTTGGGATAATGAGTTGGATTGCTGCAATGCAGGTATTTAAACGCAAAGATTTATTTCTTTAAAATAATTGTGATGTAAAATGGATATTTCAATGATACAATACAGCTACAAAAATTAATAAACAGATAACTATGAGGAGACAAAGATGAAAAAGAGAATATTGATTATCGAAGATGAACGAGATTTAGCTAATATGATAAAAATTTATCTTCATAAGGAACAATATCAGGTTGAAGTATGTGATGATGGTAATTATGCGATTTCTGTTGTTGAGAATTTCAATCCAGATATGATTTTATTAGATTTAATGCTTCCCGGAAAAGATGGGTTAGAAATTCTCCGGGAAATTCGCACAAAGTTAATATTGCCAGTAATTATTATTAGTGCTAAAGAAACAGAGTCTGATCGTATTTTAGGATTAAAACTTGGAGCAGATGACTATTTAACTAAACCCTTTTCAATAAAAGAATTAGTAGTACGAGTTGCCACACTTTTTAGACGTATAGATACTTACCAACATTTAAAAGATATTCAAAGACAATTTCAATATGATGATATTTTTATTGATTTTTCGGCTAGATTAGTAAAAAAACAACAAGCAATCGTTAGCCTTACAGCTAAAGAATTTGATTTGCTTGCTTATTTATTAAAACATCCAAAACAAGTTATGAGTAAGGAGCAATTATACGATAATGTATGGGGAATCAATAAATATGGTGATATAAATACGGTAGCAATTCACATTCAAAAAATAAGGGAAAAACTAGGAAAATATAATAATATAAGTACCGTGCGGGGAGTTGGTTATCGATTTGATGGTGAATTAGAATGAAAGAAAGTATAGTACGTCAACTAGGAATAAATTGCTTAATACTATCTATTTTTTCTATTATTTCCACACTTTTTCTAGTGCATGTTGAATTTGTTTTTGTTTTTTTGATATTTGTTACTATTCCAACTTTGATTTTGACTATTTGGCTTGTCCTTTTCATTAGAAACAGAGTAATTAAACCGTTAATTTTAATAACTGAGGAAGCTAATTCTATTTCAATAGGTAATTTATCACATCCTATTATATATGATAGGGATGATGAACTTGGAAATTTTATTTTAATATTTGATCAAATGAGAAAAAGACTAGAGCAACAACAAAATAAACAAAAAGTATTTGAAATTGAGCGAAAGAACTTTATTACTAGTATTTCACACGATATGAAAACACCCATTGCTTCTATTTCAGCATATGTTGAAGCGTTACAAGATGGAATGGCCAATTCACCAGAAGAAGAAGCACAATATTTTAAAATAATTGAAAGTAAGTTGACTTTATTGACAGAACTTTCAAAGCAGTTGAGTTTGAGCTACTCTTTACCAGAGGATTTACATTTAGACTATCAAGAGATAAATTGTTATGATTGGATAACTATTTTTTTTAAAAATAGCCAAAGTGAATGTAAAATTAGAGGAATATCATCAGAGTTTAAAAATGAGATTAAGAAAAAGAGTACGGCGGTTATGTTAGTTGATTTAAATCAACTACATCGAGCTCTTCAAAATATATTGAGTAATTCACTTCGCTACACAAAAAAATGCTTGTCAATGTCTACTAGACTAGATGAACAAAACTTTTATCTTGTCATGGAAAATGATGGGTGCCTATTAGAAACAACTAATGTAGAAAAAATTTTTGAAAGATTTTATACGGAAGAGCGTTCTGGTTCTCAAGGACATTTGGGATTGGGCCTGTCTATTTCTAAAACAATTATTCAATCTATGAAAGGTAGCTTAACTGCACAGGTTTCTGGAGATACTATTTCTTTTGAAATTCAGATTCCACTCTATGGTGAAAATCCTAATGAGTGATAAATTATATAATGGTAAATGGAAGATAGTGTTAAATTCAAATTGCTACAAATACAGAAATAGGTATATAAATAGAAATGGCAAAATGTTTCTCTGATTTTTGTCATTTTCTATTTTACAGAAGTTGACTATCAAGAAGATTATTGTAGATATGAGATTTACATCTTGGGAATATTAATGAATATTAGTATTTAACTTGTGCTATTTCAAGTTTAAAAATAAATTGCTTTTTAATCATCTATATTTCATATATAACAAAAGACCGCATCACTTATGATGCGGTTCTCCGTATCGGTTTGATATGCGG
>DUUN01000458.1 GCA_012841535.1 Gallicola sp.
TACGGTATGCTAGAGATGGCATACAGGAGCGACAGTCTATAATGTGGTATATATCTTTTTTTGAGCATCCTGTAGTAAGAGTATAAAATATGAGGTGGTAACAATGACATTATGCAAGTATGCAAAACAAAAAGGTTTTACACTGGAGCAATACAAAACATTGCAAAACAATATTAAAGCCATAACAGCCGCCATTATCCAGACTATACCAGACAGCAAGAAAAATAATGGTATGTATTATCCTCTTAATGAAATTTTACCCTATAACACCAATACAGAACTATTACCATACTATATACAAGAATTAAAAAATCAGGGTATAGAATTCTATAATAATAACACTTTATGGAGGTATTAAGAATATAAGTGTAAAAATTAAATCATAACAGGATGCCGAAAAAAGGGTATATAGCAATATCCTTAATATTAATTAAAAAAGGAGAATAACAATGACCAAAAATAAAACTTATTATCAAAGAGCGGAAAGAATCCTCCTCAAAATGATTCAAAAAAATAAAATTAAGAAAAACCTCCGATCTCACTACAAAACAGTGAAAAGTTTATGTCAGGTATGTATTGAAGGACAAAAACAAGGATTTTTGCCTCCACCTGTTTAAAGGTTTTTTGAGGATATAACAGAAAGCGTTATATCCTTTGTAAAGCTTTTAAATAGCTTAATATTAAATGAAAGAAGGTAACAAAATGAAAAAAATTAATTCAAACCTATTCAATTTTAGCTTTTTTCTATCTGACAGAAAAAAAGTTGAATCACTAGAAATTGGAGCAATGGAAAACGGAGGAGCAACTCAATTCAAGGATGCGGTATATTCTAACATTGAAGGAGATTCCAATATTAGAATTAATGAAAAAAATAATACCATATCTTTATTCATTCCTTCTACAATGGAAGTTAACCAGAAAACCGATAACAGCAATATAATTCAATACATAGTAAAGAAACTAAAAAAAGAGTATAACACTGATAATATAATATTCTATGATACTAAAGGATCATGGTATAGCGACAACTTGAATCAGGTAGTTGTTGAAAATATAACAATTGTATCTATTGACACAGCAAGCATAACAGAATCAGATATAAACCTTTTTATTCAATTAGCAGAATACATAAAACTAGAAATGCAACAGGAAGGAGTTAGCATATCAATTAATTCTGCATTATGCATTGTCTAACAAAAAGCAGGTTTAACCCTGCTTAGAGTAGTTAAAATAAAAGTTAACTATTCTAATTAGGGTTAAAATATGGTATAATGAAATAAAGGAGTGATTGTAAAATTGAAACTGAAAAAAGCATATATTATACACAAAACGGAAAACAAGATGTTATTATGTAAAGTGTTAAATGAGTATAACAGCGAACAAGAGGCGGAACAGGAATTGATAAGCCTATTAACACACAAAAAAAAGGAAAAAAAGTTATTACAAGATTATACCAAAAAACCGATATAACAGCGACTTGGTAAAGGATATATAATATCCTAATATAACAATAACAGGAGGTAACAAAAAATGATTAACAAAGAATATATAATTAATGTTAACGGAAATTTATTTCCAGTTTTTAAAAATCCTACAGATGAACAATATAACAGTTTAATATTAAGATTCAAAGAATTATATCCATTTTGTCCAGCAGGTGAACCAAAAACAAGACAAACATTTGATAAAGATAATAATATTTATATGTGGATGTCAGGTGATGCAATGCATTATATTGTAGAATCTTTTTTATTAAGACATGATAACATAGTATGTAATCAAAATAGATATTTTGATATAGCATAACAGTCTAAAATATTAAAATGAAAGAAGGTTATAAAAATGTTAGTTAGAACAATAACAGACGATGAGAATGGCAGGAAATGGGAGATATATAAAAAATCAGACAATGAATACTACTATAAATACTATGAATTTTTTAATCAAATCGGATGGAGACTAACGGGAATAACAGGGAATAACAGAGACGGATATTTTACAAAAGACCATATCGAATGGGATTTTGACATATCAATTATTTAAAGGCTTTTTGAGGATATAACAATAATAGTTATATCCTTTATAAAGCTTTTAAAAGCTTAATATTAAAATGAAAGAAGGTTATACTATGAAGTTAATTAACAGCGATCCCAACTATTATCGACTCCACACCGTGGAGAAAATCTTAGGGTTAGATTGCGAAGTCTATGCCAATGTACCAGATGATGCCGAATATACTGTTATATTCGGCACAGCACACCAAATCATTGATCTTTCCAATGCTGAGTGGGAGGATGACTATGATTTAGCCGACTTAATATATGAGAAAATAATTTAAAAGTTTTTAGAGTCTATAACACAGTAACAGTTGTAGACTCTATAAAGCTTTTAAGCTTAATAAAATAATGAAAGAAGGTAACACAATGATTAAAACTATCACCTTAACAATTAATGGACAAGAAAAACAAGTCAATATTATTGACAGATACGCACCAAGATTTGACATAATGGATACATGCTTTAGACAAGAGGTTGCACAACATAACGGAAAAACTGTTTATAAGGACATTGATGAGGAATTTTATTTTATGGTAGATTAAAAAATTAAAATGAAAGAGGGATTGTATCATGATTAAAAACGCAAAACTAAAAAACTTGTTCAAATTATCTTCAAAGGTAACAGTCTATGTCCCGTCAACAGTTAACATCAATGAAACAATTGATAACAGCAAACATGTTGACAAAATAGCTTCTTTGTTATCTGATTGTTTTGGCGGATCAACTTCAAGTCTTGCATTGGGATACTGGAACTCACCTTCTCAGGGATTAGTTAAAGAAAAAACCACAATTGTATTTGCTTATTGCACAGAGTCAGCATTACAAGCGAATATTGACAAGGTTATAACAGCATGCGAAGAACTTAAAAACGAATTAACACAAGATGCAATTGCACTAGAAATTAATGGAGAAATGTATTTTATTTAAGGAATAGCATAACAGTCTATCCCTTAACAGAACAAACCAATTTTATGCTATGTTAGAGGATATAATTTTTAAAATTGTATCCTCTATAGATGGCATAAAAGCCATAATATAAAATATGAGGAGTGTATA
>DUUN01000400.1 GCA_012841535.1 Gallicola sp.
GTCCTGACTTATTACAATACCATTTGGAACAGTATCGCTATATTGATCTTGAACAGCCCCTCTTTTTAAACCTAACCTATTAATTTCAGTTATAGCAGCTTCCCTAGTTAAATCCTTTAAATTAGTAACTGTTACTTCCTCTTCCCCTGAGCTAATTTTCACCTTAATAATTGTGCCTTTTTTTATTTCAGTTCCAGCTGCAGGATCTTGATTAACAATTTTTCCTTCTTCAGTATTATCATCATCGTCAGATTCTACTATTTCTAATCCTAATTCATATTCTTTGTATTCTTCTTCTAATAGTTCTTCTGCTTCACTATAGGTATAATCCAATAGATTTGGAGTTTTAACCATATCTTTTCCAAATAGTTTTATATCTCCACTAAAGACTTTAAAGGCAAAAACACCAGCAACCATAACTAAAAGAGCTAAGATAATTGGTAAAATATATGTTTTGAAAATCTTACCTTTCTCTTTTTTCTTTGGTTTATTTTCTTCTTCATCTTCCTTTGGCATATTATAAATTGCCTTAGTATCTTTTTTCTCTTCTAAATCCTCGTCTTTAATTACACCAATTCTTTCAGTCTTCTCCAAATCATCATTATAATTGGCTTTATAATTTCTGTAATTTAAAAGAGCTATTTTTATTTCTGTAGCATTTTCAAATCTATCATTAGGATTTTTTTCCATAGCCTTTATAATAATGTCATTTAATCCATCAGGAATTGAAGGATTTATACTTTTTGGTTCTATTAAAGGATCTTGAATATGTTTTAAAGCTATGCCAACTGCATTTTCAGCATCAAAAGGTACCTTTCCCGTTGCCATTTCGTAGAGTACAACACCTAAAGAATAAATATCTGATTTTTCATCTATAAATTTACCCTTTGCCTGTTCAGGTGAAATATAATGAACAGTTCCTAAAACAGTTGAAGTATATGTTATTGTAGCTGTCGATGAAATTCTAGCTATTCCAAAATCTGTAACCTTTGCAATATTATCACTGTTTATTAATATATTATGAGGTTTAATATCTCTGTGAATAACACCATTTTTGTGTGCAGCTTCTATTGCAGCAGCTATTTGAAAACCAATATTAGCAATATACTCAGGATCTAATGCACCTTTTTCATTAATAATATCCTTAAGTGTTTTTCCATCAATATACTCCATAACAATATAATTATACTTTTTATTTTCTATTGTTGAACTGCCAACATCATATACCGACACTATGTTTTGATGAGATAAACTTGCTGCAGATTGAGCTTCCATAGCAAATTTTTTCAAAAATTCATCATCATCCATAAACTCATTTTTCAAAACTTTTACTGCTACATATCTATTTAATAGTGTGTCCTTGGCCTTATATACTATAGCCATTCCACCTATACCAACATTTTCCTCGATTACATATCTATTTCCAAGAGTTAAGCCTATCATTTAGCTACCTCCTCTTTTACAAATAAGGAAATAGTAATATTATCATTTCCACCTTTTTTTAAACTTTCATCTATTAATTTATTTACTTTATCTTCAATTTGAATTTCTTCTCTTAAAATTGCTTCGATTTCATAATCTTCTAACATCGTATTCAAACCATCTGTACAAAGTAAAACCGTATCATTTTCCTCTATATCAATAGCTATCATATCAGGCTCAACATTTTCTTCAGACCCTAAACTCCTAGTTATAACGTTTCTTTGTATATAGGTTCTAGCCTCTTCTTCTGTAATAGTTCCATTACTTAACAGATCATTAACTAGAGAATGGTCCTTGGATAATTGCCTAAAACCATATTGATTTAAAAAATAGGCCCTGCTATCTCCAACATTTAAAATATAAAGGGAATTATCTTTAACTAAAGCAACTACAATAGTAGTTCCCATATTTAATAATTCCTCATTGTTGTGAGATTCATCATATATAATGCTATTAGAATAGGAAACACAATCTTTTAGTAAATCTAAGTAGTTGTCATATTTTTCATAATTTTCCTTAAAAAAATAGACAAAGGATTTTACTGCAAGTTCTGAGGCTATTTCACCTGCATTATGTCCTCCCATTCCATCTGCTACAACCATAAGGGCCATATCATCAACTATATAATTATCATAATAATCTTCATTTAATTTACGCTGCAGTCCTATATCTGTACTAGAATATAATTGCACATCATCACATCCTTAATTAAAATTATGGGCTGCTCTCAATTGTCCACAAGCACCATCTATATCTTGCCCTAAACTAGTTCTAATAGTAGTCGTAATTCCAAATTCATCTAAATATGATTTAAATTTTTTAATAGATTCTCTATTTGAACTATTTTTATTAAATTCTTTAATTTTATTTAAAGGTATTAAATTTACATGACAATTAAGGCCTCGTAGTATTCTTCTTAATTCTTTGGCATGTGTATAACTGTCATTTTCTCCTTCAATTAAAGTATATTCAAAACTTATTCTTCTTCCAGTCTTTTGAAAATAATATTTTGTAGCTTCTATAATTTCTTCTACAGAATACCTGTTACCTATTGGCATAATTTTTCTTCTCTCTTCATCAAATGGATTATGTAGAGAAATTGTAATATTAATAGGTAAATCTTCATTTGCAAGTTCATGTATTCTTGGTACAATACCACATGTTGATAAAGTAATATTTCTTTTACTTATATTGTATCCTTTTTTATCTGAAAGTATTTTAATAAATTTAAGTACATTATTATAATTATCTAAAGGTTCTCCTATACCCATAAGAACAATATTACTAATCCTTTTACCAACATCTTTTTGAATTAAGTAAATCTGATTTAAAAGCTCAGATGGTTGTAAATTTCTGACAAATTTTTGCTTTGTAGAAGCACAAAAAGTACATCCCATTCTGCAACCTACTTGTGAAGAAATACAAATTGTATTATGAGAACTATATTCCATATAAACCGATTCAATAATATTACCATCATTTAATTTAATTAAATACTTCCTTGTATTGTCCAATTTAGATTTAAAAACTTTGGATATTTCACTTTTATTTATAAATCCATAATCTTTTAATTTAGATTTTAATTCCTTAGAAATATTTGTAAATTCATCTAAATCAAAATAATTTTTATTATGCAAACCAATAAACAATTGCTCTGCTCTAAATTTTTTTTCATCTATGGAAATAAAAAAATCCTCTAATTCCTTTAAATCCATATTATTATAACTAATTTTTTTCATATTAATCCTTATCTATTATACCATAATACGCCTATTTTTTTGTGAATTTACTCATAAAAAAGCCATTATTACCAATTTCATATGGCATGAGTTTAATATAATCAAGTTCCTTATTTCTAAAATCTATTTTAGATATATTTACATTTTCAATATTATTTAAAATCCACTTAACTTGATTTTCATTTTCATCACTAAAAATACTACATGTACTATAAACTAAACTACCACCCTTTTTTAAATATTTAAATCCATTTTCAAGTATTTTTCTTTGAATGGTAATTAATTCCTGAATTTGTTCCTTAGTTCTATATAGTTTTATTTCGGGTTTTCTTGAGACTATACCTGAACCAGAACATGGTGCATCTATTAAAATATAATCAAATTCCCCATTATATTTTTCCTTATATTCACTAGCATCAAAACTTACTGTTTCTATGTTTTTACATCCTAATCTCTTTATATTTTCTTGAATTTTTTTTAATTTTTTAGAATGTATATCATTTGCTAAAATACTTCCTGTATTTTCCATAATTTCAGATAAATGACAGGTTTTACTTCCAGGAGCTGCACATAAATCCAATACTCTAGAGTTCTTTTTAGGATTTAAAACCTTTGAAACTAAAGTGCTACCCCCATCTTGTACTGTGTAAAATCCCTTTTTAAAATATTCTAATTTAAAAACCTCTCCTGGATTTTCAATTATTAAAGAATTGTTTAAAAATGGATGTTCTTTAAATAAAATATTATTTCTTTCAAATATATTCTTTACATCTTCTATACTACTTTTCAATTTATTAATTCTAATAATAAACTCTTGTTTAGAATTATAGGAATTTAATATTTTTATTAAAGTTTTTGTTGAATAATCTTTTGATAGAATATCATAAAAATCTTTTGAAACTGAAAACTCCGTTTGAATCCTTAAATTTCTATCCTTGATTTTTTTTAAATATTTTTCCTCGTCGCCTTTTTCTATATCCCTTAATATTGCATTTAAGATATTTTTGTATTTATCTAATTTAAAATATTTAGCTGCTTCTAATGCTTCATTTACTATAGCATATTTAGGTACATTATCTAAGAAAAGAATTTGAAAAATACTTATTCTAAATATTTCTTGAATTTTTGTAGGAAGTTTTTTATTAGGTCTTTTTAATTTAGTAGATAATATGTAATCTAATAATATTTTATTTTCAATTACACCATATACCAATTCCCTTATGAAATTCCTATTTAAATCTTGATTTTTTACAGAGTTAATTAATTCATTTGAATAACCTGATTCTGTATTAACTTTTTCTAAAATTATAACTGATTCTATTCTTTCATTCATAATAAAAAAAGGGATTCTAATCAATCCCTTAATCTCTTCTCCTTGTATTTGAAATTAAACGTATTAATTGTGTTATTGCCACTAATGTTGATGCAATATATGTTAAAGCAGCGGCTTTTAAAACAGATTTTCCCTTGTCTATTTCACTTTCTTCTAATATTCCATAATCTTCTAATTGAATTAAGGCTCTTTTACTTGCATTTATTTCTACTGGCAGTGTTACTATTTGAAATAATACTGCAACCATAAAAATAGCAATTCCAATTTGTACTAGCATAAAGAGATTTGCAAAAAATCCTACTAATATCAAAATAAAAACATATTTTGAAGCAAAATTAACAGCAGGTACTAAGGCAGACCTAATTCTTAAAGGTATATATTCCTCCTTGTCTTGAATGGCATGACCAACTTCATGGGCAGCAACGCTAATAGCTGCAATAGAAGAGCTATTATAAACATTTTGCGATAATTTAACTACCTTTTTTGAAGGATCATAATGATCTGTTAAATTACCTGAAACAGGTAACACCTCTACATCATTTAGTCCGTTTCTATCTAAAATAAATCTAGCTACTTCTTTTCCTGTAAATCCCCTTTGGGAAGGAATTTTACTATTTTTATTAAAAGAGCTACTTATTTTTTGCTGTGCAAACATTGCTAGTATAATTGCAAATAATACTAACAAGTAGGTCCAATCAAAATTATAATAATAATTATATCCGTACATATTTATCCCTCTAAAACTATATTAGTTTTAAATTCATTTCCTTTTAAAAAATCTTTCACATCCATAGCTTTTTTATTAGGAAATTGAATTCTATTTAAAACTATATAACCGCCATTTACGGCTATTTTTATACCCTTGTCTGATACATTTACAACTTTACCAAATTCTTCCTTATGATTTTCCTTAATAGTATTCATTCCATGAACCTTTACAATTTTATCATCATATTTAAAATATGACCCTGGCCATGGATACATTCCCCTAAATTTATTATATATATCATCTATATTATCTGTCCAGTTAATACTACCCATTGATTTTTTCAACATGCCTCTGTATAAAGCCAATTCTTCATCTTGTTCTTTTCTATTAATGTAAAAATAATCAAAATTGTTAATTACTTCTACAAGGGATTTTGCCCCAATTATTTTTAATCTATCATGTAATTGTTCTGCATTTTCATCTTCTCCAATAGAAGTGTTTTCAATTTTTAAAATATCTCCAGAATCTAATTCTTTTTCTACTAGCATAATTGTGGTTCCTGAATTTTCTTCACCTTCAATTATAGCCCAGTTTATAGGAGCCGCTCCTCTATACTTTGGAAGTACTGAAGAGTGTAAGTTTACAATTCTATCTTTAAACTTCTCTAACAACCTATCTCCTATTATTTGTCCATAGGCTACAACTACTAATAAATCAGGATTTAATTCACACAAGGTATTATATACTTCATCTGAATTAACATTTTCTGGAGTAATACATTCCAGATTATTTTCTATTGCATATTCTTTAACAGGAGTAGGAGTAAATTTACCCCTACTTCTCTTTTTATCCTTTTGACTAATTACTAAATCAACAGAAATATTTTCATCTTCATTTAATTTTCTTAATGATTCTACAGCAAAATCTGGTGTACCTAAGAAAACTACTTTAATCATTTAGTGTCACCATTTTCTTCATTTTCTAATAGTTCTTCACTTTCTAACATTTCTTCGTCTACTTCTATTTTTTTATCAATATAAAGTATACCTTCTAAATGATCAAGTTCATGACTAATACAAACAGCTTTATATCCATCACACTTCATTTTGTGTGTTTCTCCCTTTTCATCTAAATATTCAACTGTTAATTCTTTAGGTCTTTGAACATAACCGGATTCATCAGGAACTGACAAACAACCTTCAATATTAATTTGAGTTTCTTCACTTTTTTCTATTATTTTAGGATTTATCATTTTTAATAATCCTTCATCGTCTCTCATGTCTACTACTACAACTTTTCTTAAAACACCTACTTGTGGAGCAGCTAACCCTAAGCCTTCTGCTTCATATAAAGTGTCTTTCATATCTTCAAGAAGTTCTAAAGTTCTGTCATTTATTTCTGTAACTTCTCTTGATTTTTTTCTCAATAGAGGGTCTCCCTCTATCCTAATTTTTCTTATTGCCATATTGCCTCCTAAAAAAATGATATAGGATTAACTGTCATGCTTAATTTAAATCCAGTTAAGTTAATCTTATATTCATCTTCTATTAAAACTCTTTTTATTATTTTTAGAAATTCTAAATTGTCCTTTTCAAATTTAAAATGAATATCAAACCTATAATAATCATTAATCCTATTTACGGGACTAGGATTTGGTCCAATAATCTCTATGTTTTTAATTTTTTCTCTTCTAAGATTGTTTTGAATATATCTGAGTATTTCAAAAAGTTTCAATCTTGTTTGTGTTCGATTTTTTCCAGATAATTTAATATTAAATAAATTATAAAAAGGAGGGTACCTAAACTTTTCCCTATATTCTATTTCTAAATTATAAAATGATTCAAAGTCATGATTTTTACTAGCAACTATTGAATAATGGTCCGGTTTATATGTTTGTATAAATACATTACCACTATTTTCGCCTCTTCCTGCCCTTCCTGCTACCTGTGTTAACAATTGGAAGGTTTTTTCCGAAGATTTATAATCACCAACATTTAAACTAATATCAGCTGCTACTATTCCGACTAATGTTACATCTTTAAAATCAAATCCCTTAGTTATCATTTGGGTTCCAATTAAAATATCAATTTCCCTGTTTTTCATTTTATTATATAGATTAGCATAGGTGTTTTTACCAGTGTTAGTATCTCCATCTATTCTAAATATTTTTGCTTCTGGAAATATTTTTTTACATTCTTCTTCTAATTTTTCTGTTCCAGCACCGAATTCCTTAATATATCTACTTCCACAATTAGGACAAACATTTGGTTTATATTTTGTTCTACCACAATGATGACAGACCAATCTATTACTTCTTTTATGATAAGTCATTGAAACATCACAATGTTGACACATTTCTACATAACCACATCTTCTACAAAAGATATATGAGGTATGTCCTCTTTTGTTTAAAAATAAAATACTCTGTTTACCACTAGATAAATTCTCTGTAAGAGCTTCTTTTAACTGAGAACTAAAAATAGAAATATTCCCAGCTTTTAACTCCTCTCTCATATCGACTATATTTACTTGTGGTAAAGATGAATTCGTTGCTCTATTCATTATTTCAAATAGATTATAATGCCCATTTTTAGCTTTGTAATAGGATTCAATACTCGGTGTAGCTGAACCTAAAACTAATTTGGCATTATTCATATTTACCCTATATTCCGCTACTTCAATAGTATTGTATTTCGGATTTTTTTCACTAAAATAGCTAGTGTCATGTTCTTCATCTATAATTAAAAGACCTAAGTTTTTTACTGGTGCAAAAACAGCTGATCTAGCACCGACTACAATCTTATAATCTCCATTTTCTATTTGCTGCCATTGTTCTAGTTTTTCTGTAGGTGTTAGTTTCGAGTGAAGTACAGCAACCTGGTTTGGAAATCTACCAGAGAACCTTTCAATCGTCTGTGGTGTTAAAGAAATTTCAGGAACTAATATTATTACTGATTTATTTTCTTTTAATACTTCTTCAGTTAAATGTAAGTATATTTCTGTTTTACCACTACCGGTTACACCATGAATTAAATTTAAGTTTTTATCGCTTTGTAAAATATTATTAAATATTTCTTTTTGTTCACTATTTAAAGTTATTTTTTTATAAATATTACTTTCTTCAATAATATTTCCATAACTTACTTCTTCAGTTTTTAAAATAGCTTGTTTTTCTTCTAAAGTTTTTAAAACACTTGAAGAGGTTGAAGTTTCCTTCATTAGCCTTTTTATTTCCGTTCTTCCATTTTCTTTTAAAAATTCTATTATTTTTATTTGAGATTTTGCGTTTTTTCTTATTTTTCCTAAATTAAAATCATTATTATATTCAAAAAAATAAGTTCTTCTTTCCCTTACAGAATTTTTAATAATATATTGTGTTTTTAATATTTTACTTTCCACTAATTTAGAAATATCTAAATCGGGATATTTATTTGAAATATCTTCATATGATTTAGGTTTAAGTAAGAAATTATTAATTTCTTCACCTAAATTATTCTTTATCTTATCGTTTATAAAATAGTATTCTGCTAAATCCTTCCAGTTTCCTGGAGGTAAAACCGTTTGAAAAGCAGATGAAAAATCCGATAAATACCTATCTCTCATATAAAAGGCTAGGTCTATTAAATCATTTGTAACTATAGGGTTTTTATCTACTATTTTATAAATATATTTTAGTTCAAATTCAGAACTAAACTCACTTAGAATATTTACTATAATACCTAATCTTTTTTTATTACCCTTTCCAAAAGGTACTATTACTCTTTTACCTATTTTTACATCAAATTCATACTTTTCATCTACTTTATAGGTGTATATCCTATCGGTTACTCTTGTTTTATTTTCAAGAACAATTTCTACATAAATCATTTATATTAAGTCCAAAATTTTATTAGCTACTTCACTTTTAAGCATTAATGGTATATCTATTATTTCTTCTTTAGAAACAATTTTCACCTTATTTGTATCTACATTAAAACCTGCATCTTTTTCAGTAATATTATTTGCAATTATATAGTCTAAGTTTTTGTTTTCTAGTTTTCTTTTACTATTTTCAATTAAATCATTTGATTCTGCGGCAAATCCTATAATTAACCTATTTTCTTTAATTTTTCCAAAATGTGAGAGTATATCTTCATTTGGCAGTAATTCTAAATTAAAACTTTCTTTCTTTCTTTTTATTTTTTCCTTACTCTGTTCTTTTACCCTAAAATCACAAGGAGCTGCAGCCATAATAAGAACATCTGAATTAGAAAATTCCTTTTCAATAGAATTTTTTAATTCATTATTTGTAATTATATCTATTTTATTTATACCATCAGATATATTTAATTTACTAGGGCCTGAAATTAATACTACTTCTGCCCCTCTATTGTAGGCCATTTCTGCAATAGAATAACCCATTTTCCCACTTGAATCATTTGTTATATACCTTACTGGATCAATTCTTTCAATAGTTGGACCAGCTGTAACTATAATTTTTTTACCTACTAAATCTTTTTTTATAAAATACCTGTCTATTTCTTCAACAATTTCTACAGGCTCTGCTAATCTTCCATCACCATAGGTATTGCAGGCTAAAAATCCAACTTTTGAATTAATAAATTTAAACCCTCTATTTTTTAATTTATTAATATTGTCTACTGTTGCAACATTATTTAACATATTTGTATTCATGGCAACTGCCACAAAAGTATCTTTTGTATAGGCTAATAAAGTTGATGTAAGTAAATTATCAGCTATACCATTAGCTAATTTAGCAATAGTATTTGCTGTTGCAGGAGCTACTAAACACAAATCAGCTCTTTTAGCTATTTCAATATGCTCAACTTCATAATGATGTCCCTTGTGAAACATGTCAGTATGAACTAAACAATTGCCCATAGTTTCAAACACTAAAGGAGAAATTAATTTAGTAGCAGCTTCTGTCATTATTATTTCTAATTCATAACCTTTTTTCACTAATTTAGATACAACATCTACAACTTTATAAATTGCTATTCCTGCTGTTACACAAATTAAAATTCTTTTTTTACTCATTACTCTCCCTTTACTTCTGTAACTTTACCTTCCATTATTTCTTCAATAGCAATTGTAACTGGATTTTTGTCCTTAGTTTTTATTAAAACTTCAGAACCATCTATTATTTTTCTAGCTCTTTTAGAAGCCATAACACAAATTGCATATCTACTATTACTAATTTTTTCTAACTCTTTAAATGATGGATTAATCATAATTTCACCCCTTGAATATTTGTAACTTTTAATTTCTCAGCTTCAATAATACATTCTATTTTATTAACGGTTTTTTCTATTTCATCGTTAATAACTGCATAATCGTACTTGTCTATAAAAGATAGTTCATTCTTTGCATTATTCATTCGAAGATTTATAGTTTCTTCATCTTCAGTTGCTCTTTTTTCTATTCTGTTTCTTAACTCCTTCATATCTGGTGGCAGTAAAAATATATATACTGCTCCAGGGTAATTTTCCTTTACTTGTAAAGCACCTTGAACATCTATTTCCAGTATAACAATATCTCCTTCTCCTATTCTATCTACTACATAGCTTTTTGGAGTACCATAATAATTCCCGTGTACTTTAGCATATTCAATAAATTCCCCATCTTCTATTTTGTCTTTAAATTCATCTAAAGATAAAAAATAATAATTTTCACCATTTTTTTCTTGTGGTCTTTTTTTACGAGTTGTAGCTGAAATTGAATATTTAATATCTTTTCTCTTTTTTAATAAAGCTTCACAAACAGTACCTTTTCCAACACCTGAAGGCCCTGATAATACTAATAGAAATCCATCTCTCATTTAATCCTCCATTATTCTATATTTTGAATTTGTTCTCTAATTTTTTCTATAATAGTCTTAAGTTCAATTGATTTTTCAGTAATTATTTTATCGTTAGATTTTGAACTAATAGTATTTACTTCCCTGTTCATCTCTTGAATTATAAAATCCAATTTTCTTCCAATAGATGCTTCTTCTAACATTGTACTGGTAAATTGGTCTACATGGGATCTAAGTCTTACTATTTCCTCTGTTATATCGGATTTGTCAGCATATAGAGCAATTTCTAAACTAACCCTATCCATATCTATAGAATCTATTTCATTAAAAATATCATTTAACTTGTTAAAAAGATCCTCTCTATATTTTTCCGTTAATTTAGGTGACTCAATTTCTATTTCTGAAACTAGATTACTAATTTCATTTAATTGAGAATTTATAATAGTACTTAAATTTTCACCTTCAACTTGTCGCATATTTTTTAATTCTATTAAAGCTTCTTCCATTAAATCGATTATAAATTTTTTGGTACTATCCTCATTAGGTTCTTCGTATTGTAGATTAAGTACGCCATCATATTTTAAAATATTATTTAAATCTACTTCTTCATTTATTTCCAATTCATTTCTTAAATTATTTAAAGCCTCATTAATGCTTTTAGCCAAAGCATAGTCTACATCTATTTTAGCTGCATTACCAATTTTTCTTGTGGCTTTTAGAAAAATTTCTATACGACCTCTATTAAGATATTTTTTTACTGTTTTTTTTATATCTTCTTCTAAATAATTAAAATAATATGGTGATTTTATTTGAATATCTAGGTATTTATGATTAACTGTCTTTATTTCTATAGATATTGTAAAATCATCATTTTCTCCATTGCTTCTTCCGAAGCCTGTCATTGAATAAACCATATTTTCTCCTTTTCCTTAATTATTTAATTTTAATATATATTAAATTATAATA
>DUUN01000167.1 GCA_012841535.1 Gallicola sp.
AATTTAAAAAACTATTGCAAAAAAATTTTTCATTGCTATAATATTCTTGTAATTTAATAAATTATACAAAAAGTTTAATATGGTGAGGTTGTTATGGAAATTGGAGAAAAAATAAAAAATAGAAGGATTTCGCTAAATTTAACTCAAGAAGAATTAGCGGAAAGAGCAGACTTAACTAAGGGGTTTATATCTCAAGTTGAAAGGGATTTAACTTCGCCCTCAGTAGATTCTCTTTTTGTAATATTGGAAGCTTTAGGTACTAATATGTCGGAATTTTTCAAAGAGGAAAAGGAAGAACAAATTGTATTTACTAAGGATGACTATATTGAAAATATAGATGATGAAAATTTAAATTTAATTAAATGGATTGTTCCAAATGCACAAAAAAACAATATGGAACCAATAATCTTGGAAATTGAAGCAAAGGGTAAAAGTAAAACCTATTCTCCTAATGAAGGAGAGGAGTTTGGTTATGTTTTGGAAGGTCAAGTAAAACTTTGTTTAAACAATAAGGAATATATTGTAAATAGTGGAGAATGTTTTTATACAAAGGGTAATAAGACAAGGGTTATTCTTAACAATAATGAAAAGAAAGCAAAATTAATTTGGATTACAAATCCACCAAATTTTTAGGAGGTATTATGAATAATACTATTGAGTTAAAAAATATTTCAAAGAAATTTGATGATGATTTAATATTGGATAATTTGAATTTAAATATAAAACAAGGGGAGTTTTTAACTTTATTAGGCCCTAGTGGTTGTGGAAAGACAACTACCTTAAGAATTATAGCGGGCTTTACAACACCAGATAGTGGTGAAGTAATTTTTGAAGGGAAAAATATTAGTAATATACCTCCTTATGAAAGGAATATAAATACCGTTTTTCAAAAATATGCTTTATTTCCAAATATGAATGTTTATGAAAATATAGCTTTTGGATTAAAAATAAGAAAAATGCCTAAAAAAGAAATAGATAAGAAAGTTTCTGAAATGTTAAGGCTAGTGAATTTATCGGGATTTGAAAAAAGAAATATAGAGGCCTTAAGTGGTGGACAACAACAAAGAGTTGCCATAGCCAGAGCTTTGGTAAATGAACCTAAGGTTTTATTATTAGATGAGCCTTTAGGTGCATTAGATTTAAAACTAAGACAGGATATGCAGGTTGAATTAAAAAATATTCAACAAAGAATTGGTATTACCTTTATATATGTAACTCATGATCAAGAAGAAGCCCTAAGTATGAGTGATAAAATTGTAGTATTAAATAAGGGCATAATTCAGCAAATTGGTAGTCCAATAGATATTTATAACGAGCCGGAGAATGCTTTTGTTGCAGATTTTATTGGGGAAAGTAACATAATTGATGGAATAATGAATGAGGATTTTCTAGTAACATTTTCAGATTATGAGTTTAAATGCGTAGATAAGGGTTTTAATAAAAATGAAAAAGTTGATGTAGTTGTTAGACCTGAAGACATTGAATTAGTCCCGGAAGACAAGGGAATGTTAGTAGGTGTTGTTGAATCTGTTGTATTTAAAGGTGTTCATTATGAAATGAATATAGATGTAAAGGGATTTAAATATTTAGTACAGTCAACATTATCTAAAGAGGTAAATGATAGGACGGGAATGATAATCACTCCGGAAAATATTCATATAATGAGGAAGGTAATATAGATGAGATTTAGAAAACTAGCCTATCCATATATTATTTGGATATCTATATTTATTATTATTCCAATAATTATGGTTTTATATTATGCATTAAAATCCGGTGAAATAGCAGGTTTTACATTAGATAATTTTATAAAATTTTTTAAATCAATTAATTTAAGGGTTTTTTATAATTCAATAAAAATTGCCTTTGTATGTACTATTGTATGTTTAATAATTGGATATCCTATGGCATATTGGATTTCAAAACTATCCTTAAGAAAAAGATCCATTATGATTTTACTTGTTATATTACCAATGTGGATGAATTTCTTATTAAGAACCTATGCTTGGATGAATATTTTAGCTACAAATGGAATTATAAATAACTTCCTTGGTAGATTTGGTATAGAACCTTTAAATTTAATTTACACTAAGGGAGCTATTATTGTTGGAATGGTTTATAATTTCCTACCCTTTATGATTTTGCCAATTTATACTGTAATTGAAAAAATAGATAACTCCTTACTGGAAGCATCTGCAGACTTAGGAGCAACACAGATGCAAACATTTTGGAAAATTATTTTTCCAATGAGTCTACCGGGAGTAATAACCGGAATTACAATGGTGTTTATTCCGGCAATATCAACATTTGAAATTTCTGCTTTACTAGGTGGCAATAAAATAAATTTAATTGGTAATGTTATAGAAAATCAATTTAGAGTAGTTGGAGATTGGAATTATGGTTCAGCAATTAGTATGGTACTAATGGCAATAATTTTAATAATTATGATGATTACCAATAAGTTTGATAGTAGTGAAGAAAAAATAGGAGGTGGATTATGGTAAAAAAATTGAAGAATTTTTATATATTTTTAGTTTTTTTATTTTTATATGCACCAATAATTTTTCTAATGATTTTTTCTTTTAATAATTCTAAATTAAAAACTACTTGGAGTGGCTTTACATTAAAATGGTATGAGGAATTATTTAAAAATGAGGAAATTCTATCTTCCTTTTCCAATACTATAATAATAGCTGTATTAGCAACATTAGTAGCTACTGCTTTAGGCACTATGGCAGCAATAGGAATATACTATATGAAAAACTGGAAAAAATCCCTAGTATTAAATATTAATTATATTCCTGTATTAAATCCCGATATAGTTACAGCAGTATCGGTTATGGTTTTATTTAGGTTAGTTGCAATGGAAAATGGGTTTATAACAGTTTTACTATCCCATATAATGTTTACAACTCCCTATGTTGTTTTAACTATATTACCTAAATTAAAACAAATGAGTAAATCCTTACCGGAAGCAGCAATGGACTTAGGAGCTACACCCTTTTATACCTTTAGGAAAATAATAATTCCGGAAATAAAAACAGGTATTATTTCAGGAGCTATTCTTGCCTTTACATTATCCCTAGATGATTTTGTTGTATCTTATTTTACTACGGGAAACGGATTTAATACCCTTTCAGTAACAGTGTATTCAATGGCAAGAAGAGGAATAAATCCGGCTATTAATGCTTTATCAACTTTAATGTTTTTATCAATTTTAATACTTTTGTTTATAGTATATAAAACTTCGAAAGATTCTGAAGATGAAAAAAATTTATAGGAGGTGTTATTTGAAAAAAGTAAAAATCCTAATGATATTAATACTATCTATTTTTTTATTGTCCAGTTGTAATAATAAAACAATAAAAGGTGAAAAGGTCTATGTATACAACTGGGGAGAGTATATTGATGAATCTGTATTAAAATCCTTTGAAGAGGATACAGGTATAAAGGTAATTTACGAGCAATTTACTCAAAATGAAGATATGTATATGAAAATAAAAGAAGGTGGTTCAACTTATGATTTGATTTTTCCCTCAGACTATATGGTTGAAAGATTAATAGAGGAAGGTATGATTCAACCTATAAATATGGATAATATACCGAATATTAAAAATATAGGTAAAGAATATTTAAACATGGAGTACGATTCGGAACAAAAATATTCTATACCTTATTTTTGGGGAACTGTAGGAATACTTTATAATGAAAAATTAGTTGACGATAAAGTAGATTCTTGGGAAATATTATGGAATAAAAAATATGCACATAAAATAATAATGATGGATTCTACTAGGGATTCAATAGGAATAGCTTTAATAAAAAATGGGTTTTCTATGAACAGTAGAAATCTTAAGGAATTGGAAATTGCAAAAAAGGACTTAATAAAGCAAAAACCAATTGTAAGAGCTTATTTAGTAGATGAAATGAAGGGACAAATGGTTAATAATGAAGCTGCATTAGCACCGGCCTATTCCGGTGATGCAATGGATGCCATGTCGGAAAACCCGGACTTAAAATATATTGTGCCAAAGGAAGGTACAAATTTATGGTTCGATTCTATGGCAATTCCTAAAAATGCTAAAAATGTAAAAAATGCAGAAAAATTTATTAACTATATATTGGAACCGGAAAATGCAGCAAAAATTGCTGAATATATAGGATACTCTTCTCCAAATATAGAGGCGGTAAAATTATTAGATGAAGAAATACAAAATAGTAAGGTAGCATATCCGGACTTATCAACTTTAGGAAAATTAGAGATATTTAAAAACCCAAGGGATATAAATTCTGTATATAGTGAAATATGGGCTGAAGTTAAAGCAGCGGATTTTTAGAAAAAAAGAGCCAAAAGGCTCTTTTTGTTGTATAATGTAAAAATGTATGAGAGGTGAAATATGATAGAAATTTTAAAAGCAATTATACTTGGTATTGTAGAAGGTATAACAGAATGGCTACCAATTAGTTCAACAGGACATATAATTTTAGTAGATGAATTTTTAAAGATGAATGTTTCAGAACAATTTATGTCTATGTTTACAGTTGTAATACAATTAGGAGCAATTTTAGCTGTAGTAGTAATATATTGGAAGAAGATTTTTCCCTTTAGAAAAAAGGAAGGAAAGATTTTAGTTAATAAAAACAAAATGATAATGTGGATAAAAATTGTTATTGCCTGTTTACCTGCGGCGTTAATTATTCCTTTTGATGATAAATTTGAGGAATTATTCCATAAGCCTATTCCAATAGCTTTAGCACTAATAATAGTAGGTATACTATTTATATTAGTTGAAAATAGAAATACAGAAAAAACAGCTAAAATTAATTCTATTAATGATATTACATATCAAGCTGCAATAATAATAGGTGTTTTTCAAATGATAGCAGGAATATTCCCAGGTGTATCAAGGTCAGGTGCAACAATTCTTGGTGGTATTTCCATTGGTTTATCTAGAACAATAGCAGCGGAATTTACATTCTTTTTAGCGATTCCCGTTATGTTTGGTGCAAGTTTTATTAAATTATTAAAATTTGGATTTGCATTTACAGGATTTGAAATTACTTTACTTTTAGTAGCTTCACTAGTATCATTTATAGTATCAGTAGCAACTATTAAATTTTTAATAAACTATGTTAAAAAACACGATTTTAAAATATTCGGTTGGTATAGAATAGCTTTAGGTATTTTAGTTATATTATACTTTACAGTATTACAATAAGAGGTTATAAAATTACCTCTTTTTTCTTATATTATATTATTTTAAAATTGATATATGGTATAATAATAAGTAGGAAAAGCAGGGTTTTTAGTGAATATATTTTGAAAAATAAGCCTTTTTAGGCCTTATTTTTTTGATTTAAAATAGGAGTAGTAATGAATTTATTAGACAATTTAAATACAAAACAGAAAGAGGCTGTAACAACGACAGAGGGACCTTTATTGGTTTTAGCAGGCGCCGGTAGTGGCAAAACAAAAGTTTTAACTACAAGAATTGCATATATTTTAGAACAGGGACTTTGTAATAAATATGAAATATTAGCAATTACCTTTACTAATAAAGCAGCATCTGAAATGAAAAATAGAGTTGAAAAATTATTAGGATATGATGTATCGGATATGTGGATAGGAACTTTCCATTCTATTTGTACAAGAATATTAAGAAGGGAAATAACCCATATAGGATATACATCCAATTTTACAATTTACGATAGGGCCGACCAAATTTCCTTAGTTAAAGAAATCTTAAGAGAAAAGAATCTAGAAGTTAAGGAATTTCCAATTAACGCTTTTTTATCTGTATTAAGTAATACGAAAAATATAGGAGAAGGCAGAGAATACTTAGACAGTATATACAAGGACAATCCTCAACTTAAAATCTTTGGTGAATTATTTGAAGAGTATGAGAAAAAGACAAAACTATATAATTCTTTAGATTTTGATGATTTAATTTTAAAAACATTGGAATTATTTGAAACATGTCCAGATATTGCAAAAAAGTATTCAGGTAGGTTCAAATATATTTTCGTTGATGAATACCAAGATACAAATAAAAGTCAATATAATTTAATTCGTTTTTTAACTAAGGGTAATAATAATATTTGTGTAGTAGGCGACGGGGATCAATCTATTTATGGTTGGCGAGGAGCGGATATTACCAATATATTAAACTTTGAAAAAGACTTTAAAGATGCAAAGATTATTTTACTTGAACAAAACTATAGATCGACAAAGAAAATTTTAAAAGTTGCAAATTCTGTTATTAAAAATAACGAGGAAAGAAAAGACAAGGATTTATGGACCGAAAATGATGAAGGTGACGATGTAATATATAAAAAAGTAGGCTCAGACTTAGAAGAAGCAATAGTTGTAACAAATTGGATTGAACATTTAAGGTACAACCACTATAAATTTGAAGACATGGCTATTTTATATAGAACAAACTCTCAATCTCGTATTTTTGAGGAAACTCTATTAAGGGAAGGTATAAATTATCATGTAGTTGGTGGATTAAAATTCTATGATAGAAAAGAAATAAAAGATTTAATAGCTTATTTAAAAATTATTATTAACCAAGATGACAATATTTCTTTAAAAAGAATTATAAATTACCCTAAAAGAGGAATTGGCGATGCTACAATTGCAAAGTTGGAGGCAGAAGCAAACAATATTGGAATTTCTATTTATGAATTAATTAAAAGAGACCTATTGCATATGGTTGCACAAGGTACAGCTGCAAAGTTAAGGTCATTTTTATTTATGATGGAAAACTTAAAAGAGCAAATAAATAGCTATTCTGTTTCAGAATTTGTAGAATTGGTTTTAGAAAAGTCTGAATATTTAAGTATGTTAAAAGCATCTAAATTACGAGAGGACAAAACCAGAATAGAAAACTTAGGTTCATTTATTACAGCTATTATGGATTATGAAAAGGGTGCAGAAAATCCTTCCCTAGAAGACTACTTAGCTTCTGTTAGTTTATTGTCCGATGTAGACAAAACCGACGAAGAAGGCAAGGGAGTAAGTTTAATGACGGTCCATGCTGCAAAGGGACTAGAATATAAGATTGTGTTTCTAACTGGTATGGAGGAAGGTCTATTTCCAAGTGAGAGGTCTATCTATGAGAGAGATGGACTTGAAGAGGAAAGAAGACTATGTTATGTTGCAGTTACTAGGGCAGAAGAGAAGTTATTTATAACAAGTTCCAGTTCAAGAAGGGTCTTTGGGAAAACTATAATGAAGGAAGAATCGAGGTTTATTGAGGAAATGAAAGATAATATTTTTGAAGAAAAACCAAAGGTTATAGTTGATACTAATTTTAGGGAGAGTTATTCCTCATCTGTGGAAAGTATGGCTGATGATTTAAGAGAGCCTTTTTATAAAAAAACAAAACAAACTAAGAAAACCTTAGAAGGAATTGATTTAAAGATGGGGCAAAAGGTAAAACATAAGTCCTTTGGTATTGGTACAATAGTATCTATAACAGAAAAAGACGATGGAGATGAATTAGTAATTTCTTTTGATGGAAAGGGTATAAAAAGATTAAATAAAAATTTAGCACCTTTGGAGATTTTATAATGGATAAAATATCTAGAATAGAAGAACTAATAAAGAGAGTTACAGAACTTAATTATCATTATTATACTTTAGATGAGCCAATAGTAGCCGATAGTGAATATGATAAATTATATGATGAATTAGTAGCTTTAGAAAAAGAAACAGGATATGTAAAAGATACTTCTCCAACGCAAAGAGTAGGGGAAGTACTTTTAGAAGGATTTGTAAAGCATAATCATATAAATCCGCTATATAGTTTAGATAAAGCCCAAACCTTTGGTGAATTGAAAGACTGGGTAGTTAGATGTGAGAAAATGGTAAATAGTTACAATGCCATAAATGAAGATAAACTACCGGAACTAAAATATATTATAGAATTAAAATTCGATGGTTTAACAATAAATTTAACATATAATAATGGAAAATTACAAATGGCAGCAACGAGAGGCAATGGAACTATAGGGGAAGAAATTTTACCTCAAGTTAAAACTATTAGGTCGGTGCCTTTGGAAATAGAGTTTAAGGGACTTATGGAAGTACAGGGCGAGGGGTTAATGCCTTTGTCTGAACTTGAAAATTATAATAAAAATAATGAAATACAATTGAAAAATGCACGAAATGCAGCAGCAGGTGCCTTAAGAAATTTAAACCCAAAAGAAACTGAAAAAAGACATTTAACAGCATTTTTCTATAATATAGGATATATTGAAGGGAAAGAATTTTCTAGTCAATTGGAAATGGTTGACTTTATAAAAGAAAATAAATTTAAAGTTAATAAATTTTTTAGAATAGCTAAAAATTTAGAAGAAATAGAAGAAACAATAAACTATATAGATGAATATAGAAAAACAATAGATATATTAACAGATGGTGCAGTTATAAAAATAAATGATTTAAAAACCCGGGAAGTTCTAGGCTATACTAATAAATTTCCACGATGGGCAATTGCCTATAAATTTGCACCGGAAGAAGTAACTACAATTTTAAAAGATGTAATTTGGAATGTAGGAAGAACCGGAAAGGTTACTCCATCTGCCATACTAGAACCGGTAGAAATTGGAGATGTAACAGTACAAAGGGCAACCTTAAATAATTATGATGATATATTAAGAAAAAAGGTAGAATTAAATTCAAGGGTACTTATAAGACGTTCCAATGATGTAATACCGGAAATATTAGGAGTAATAGATGATGGTAGGAAAACTACTCCAATTGAATTACCTACAAAATGTCCTTACTGTCATACGGATTTAATAAAAGATGGTGTTCATATATTTTGTCCAAATTCTATGAGTTGCGAGCCTCAATTAGTTAGTAGACTTGTTCATTTTGCATCAAGAGATGCAATGAATATTGATGGTTTAAGTGAAAAAACTGTAGAAAAAATGTTGGATATTTTAAATGTTAGACAAATTTCACAAATATATGATTTAAAAGAAGAAGACCTTCTTGAAATTCCAGGCTTTAAAGAAAAGAAAACCAATAATTTACTTACAGCTATTGAAAAGAGCAAAAATGTAAAATTGGAAAACTTCATATATGCTATAGGAATACCTAATGTAGGAATAAAAACTAGTGAGGACTTAGCTAAAAAGTTTAAGGAATTTTCTAATCTATCAAAAGCAACTGTAGAAGAATTAATACAAGTTGAAGATATAGGCGAGATTACTGCAGAGGCAATTGTAGAATTCTTCCATGATGAAGAAATAGTAAATGGAATAAGCAGCTTGTTATCAAAAGGAATTAAAATTGAAAATCCAAAAGAAAGCCTACTTGTGGCAAGTGAAAAGTTTAATGAAAAAAGAATAGTAATTACCGGTTCTTTTGAAAATTATAAAAGAAAAGATTTAGAAAAAATATTCAAAGAAAAAGGTGCTAAGACAGGGTCATCAGTTTCTAAAAATACAGACTTTCTTATAGTAGGAACAGATCCTGGAAGTAAACTTACAAAAGCACAAGAATTAGGCGTACAAATAATATATGAAGAGGATTTAGAAGAATTTATAAAAGACTAATCGAAGAAGATTAGTCTTTTTGCTTATTATAATAATTTATTTCATAATGATTAAAAACAAGGACTTCCCAAGAAAAACAAAGTTTTGATTGGAAGAAGTCTACTGCAATATGATAAATCATAATAAAAGAAACTATAATAGATAGAAGTAAATGGCAATGAATTGAGTAACAGCAGCCGCTAAAACAAATAGATGCCAAATAACATGAGCATACTTAGAGTCGCTTTTATAGAAATAAGTACCTCCACTATACAACAATCCACCTAAAAGTATCCAGAAGAAAAACATAAGTGATGTTGAATTTATAATAGGTTTAATAAAGAATACTGCAATCCATCCCATAGCTATATATAAAATAGTAGATAATCTTTTATATTTATCATATTTACCATAAGTGAAAATTTTGTAAAATATTCCTGTAAGTGCTAAAACAGAAATTAGAATTAGAAGAATTATTCTCAAAGGTCCTTTTAAAACTAATAAAATAATTGGAATATAGGTTCCTGCTATAAAAAGATATATTGAGGAATGATCTAAAACTCTTAAAACCTTTTTTGCCTTTTCATTTGTTATAGAATGATAAATTGTACTACTTAAAAACATAGTTATAAAGCAAGCTCCATAAATGGAAAAAGCTGTTACTTTTAAAGCGTTTCCTTCCTTTGCACTGGGAATAACTAATAGTAGTAGAAATAATATCCCTAAAATGACACCTAAACCATGGGTTATGGCATTTGCAATTTCAATTTTTGTACTATCCTTCATTTTATATCCTTTCTGTGTTTTAAATTTAAATATAGTTACTTTATATTAATAAATAATATCACTATTCCCTTAACTCATCAAATATTTATAGTTACAGAAAATAAAATACTTGAAAAATTTTTTTAAATAGGTTATCATATAAGAGTAATTATTAGCAGTCAATATTAATGAGTGCTAATACAATGACTAATATTCTAAGGAGGCTTTTTAAATGATACTTAAACCAATAGGTGAAAGAATAGTTGTTAAAATGGTAGAAGTTGAAGAAAAAACAAGTTCAGGTATTGTATTGCCTAGTTCAGCTAAGGAAAAACCACAAGTAGCTGAAGTTGTAGCAGTTTCTAATGCTATTGAAAATAATGAAAATAATATAAAAATTAATGTTGGAGATAAAGTAATTTATTCAAAATATTCAGGAACAGAAGTAAAATTAGATGATGAAGAATATATAATTGTAAAACTAGAAGATGTTCTTGCAATTGTTGAGTAAATAAGGAGGAGAATATAAATGGCTAAAGAAATTAAATTTGGTGTTGACGCTAGAAATGGTTTAATTGACGGTGTTAATAAATTATCTGATACAGTTAAAGTTACATTAGGACCAAAGGGAAGAAATGTTGTACTAGACAAACAATTTGGCTCACCATTAATTACTAATGATGGAGTTACTATTGCTAGAGAAGTAGAATTAGAAGATCCATATGAAAATATGGGAGCTCAATTGGTTAAAGAAGTAGCTACAAAAACAAATGATGTTGCTGGTGACGGTACAACAACTGCAACTTTATTAGCTCAAGCTATTATTAGAGAAGGTATAAAGAACTTAGCAGCTGGTGCAAATCCTATGGTTTTACAAAAGGGTATAAAAAAAGCTGTTGATAAAGCAGTAGAAGAAATAAAAAATATTTCTATTCCAGTTGAAACAAGTGAATCAATTGCACAAGTTGGTGCTATATCAGCTGCAGATGAACAAGTAGGACAAATGATAGCAGAAGCTATGGAAAAAGTTGGAAAAGATGGTGTTATAACAGTAGAAGAGTCAAAAAGTATGGGAACTACTTTAGAAGTTGTAGAAGGAATGCAATTTGATAGAGGATATGTTTCACCATATATGGTAACAGATACAGATAAAATGGAAGCAGAATTAGAAGATCCATTAATTTTAGTTACTGATAAGAAAATTTCAAATATCCAAGATATTCTTCCTGTATTAGAAGAAGTAGTAAAAGCTAGCAAACCATTATTAATCATAGCCGATGATGTTGAAGGTGAAGCTATGACAACTTTAGTTATAAATAAATTAAGAGGAACATTTAACTGCGTAGCTGTAAAAGCTCCTGGTTTTGGTGATAGAAGAAAAGAAATGTTAACAGATATTGCAATTTTAACAAATACTGAAGTTATTAGCGAAGATTTAGGTTATGAGCTTTCAGATGTTACTATTGATATGTTAGGATCTGCTAGAAAAGTTAATGTTTCTAAAGAAAACACAGTTATAGTTGATGGAGCAGGTGAAGATTCAGCTATTAAAGATAGAGTTTCTCAAATTAAAAAACAAATAGAAAATACTGAATCAGAATTCGATACTGAAAAACTTCAAGAACGTTTAGCTAAATTATCTGGGGGAGTTGCTGTAATTCAAGTTGGAGCTGCAACAGAAACAGAATTAAAAGAAAGAAAATTACGTTTAGAAGATGCTTTAGCAGCTACTAGAGCAGCAGTTGAAGAAGGTATTGTTTCAGGTGGTGGAACAGCATATATTAACGTACTAGATAAAATTGAAACCTTATTAGATGAAGTTGAAAGTGACGAAAAAACTGGTGTTAGTATTATTTTAAGAGCATTAGAAGAACCATTAAAACAAATAGCTATTAATGCAGGACTTGAAGGTTCTGTTATAGTAGAAAAAGTAAAAGCTTCAGAAAAGGGAACTGGATTTGATGCTTATAAAGAAGAATATGTAAATATGATAGATGCAGGTATTGTTGATCCTACAAAAGTTACTAGATCAGCATTACAAAATGCTTCTTCAGTTGCAGCAATGTTATTAACAACAGAAGCTGCTGTAGCAGATGTAACAGAAGAAGATCCTGTAGCAGCTGCTGGTGGCGGAATGCCAGGTGGAATGGGATATATGTAATATAGAAGAGGAAAAGCGTATTTCAGCTTTTCCTTTTTAATATTTACTGTAAATATTAGATTTTTAAATAATAGTTGACATAAAAAACATAATAGATTATACTAATAAAGTATGATTAAGGGGCATAGTTCAGTGGTAGAACGTCGGTCTCCAAAACCGGATGTCAGGGGTTCAAATCCTCTTGTCCCTGCCAAATAAAAAAATCCATTTAAACCGTTAGGTTTAAATGGATTTTTTGCTTATTAGCATAATATAATTTCTTATATACTAAATATTTAAGATTTAAGAGAATTGTTCTAGGTTTTAACATATTCTATCCTGTAATCATTAGTTTGTTGATTATACTGCTAAAAACTACGTTAGTTGAACTATTTAAATCGATACTTAGTCATACTTATTATTATAATAGTTTAAGCATAGGGTAAGGGATATGGAAAAAATTAAGGTAGCAAAATATTATAATCTTTATTCATATTTCAAATATTCATAATATAATTCTTATTTCATTAATTTTTTTATTAATAAGAGATGTATTATCTATTTTTAACTAATCGGTATTTTAAATTAAGTTGCTGGTAAT
>DUUN01000273.1 GCA_012841535.1 Gallicola sp.
ATAAAGAATTAAAAATAATGAGGTATAACTATGGCTTTAACTTCCTATAATTTAAAATTACTAAAATATTTACAGGAAAATAATTCTGTTCATATAAATAAAATTTCTAAACATTTTAATAAAAATACTGCTACTATTAGAAAAAACATTTATCACTTAAATAAATATCTTCCTAAAAATAAATCCCTTATAATAAAAAATGGATATATTTTACATAGTCTGAGTTACAACAATGTTAATGACTTTATTAAAGAATTAAATATGAATAATTACTCTTTAAATAAATATGAACGTATTCACTATATAATTATTAAGACCTTCTTCTATGAAAACATAAATTTAACAAGAGTTTATGAAGATTTAGGTCTTTCCTTAACAACAAAGAAAAAAGATACAAAATTTTTAAAAGAATATCTTGAAGAAAAAGAACTTAGTGTGAAAATTATCCATAAAAAAGGCATAACTATTGTAGGAAATGAACTTAAATTTAGAATACTAGTAATGCAAATTCTAATTCCATTATTTGAAATTGATGAAAATTATAATATTTTACCAAGAAAAGCCAATACGCCTTTAGATAACCTAATAGTTGAAATATTATTAAACAATTATAAGGATGTTAAAAAATTTAGTCAAATATATTTAACCGAATTTTTAAATAAATACTCTCGTAATTTAACCTATTCATCTAAAAAGTTTCTATTGATTTATACTGCTGTTGCAATTTTAAGAAAAGGTAATAATAAAATTAATACTTTTTATAATATACAATTAAGCTCTCTAAATCTAAACTATTTTTTAGATACATATGAAAATGCAGCCCTTAATCAAATTACAACAATGTTGGATTTTTATCCTTCTTTAGAATTTCCTACAAATAAACTATTAGACACTGAAGTTAATAATTTCTTAACTAAGATACAAAATAATATTAAAACTATTTTATATACACGTAATGAAATAAAAAAAGAAATTTATAATTATCTATATAAGGAGATTGTTTCTAAAACTTATAATTACTCCTTTAAAGATAAATTAGTTAAGGATACACATTTTAAATTTTTTGTTTTGTACAATCTAGTTAAAAAATACTCTTCAGAAATTGAAGAAAGTTTTAATGTAAACTTTGACGATGAACAATATTTAACAATTACCCTAATATTAAGAAAATGGATTAATAAGAATAAAGTATTTGGGCATAATATGAAAAAAATTATAATAGTTACAAATACTTACTTTGAGCGAATACAATATTTTATTGAAGCCCTTAAGAATAAGGTAGAAGTTGAAATTATAAAAATTTTTGATATTAATGAAATTAATTTAATTAAAAATATTGAATTTGATTATATTATTACTTTTTCTGATAGAATACATGATATTGTCACCAGCCTTAATTATAACTCAATAAAAATGGAATATTTTTTCAATGATAGTGATATAAATAAATTAATCGATTTAGGCTTTTCTAGAACAAATTTTAAATTTCTAAAATCAGATTTTTCTAAAAAACTTGCAAATAAATCAACTAATGAAATTGAGAAAATATTATCAGATGAATACGATGATTTTTTTATCTAAAATGCCATACATATATTAAACACATAAAACAAAGATGATACCTAAAAAATATAGATAGTATCATCTTTATTTGCTCGTATATTGTTTTCTACATATTAATTATAAAAGTTTTCAAGTTCAATTAGCATTCAATTCCCTTACAATAGCACTTAATTACATTAAAATCGCTATCCAAGGCTATAATATCAGCATCTTTTCCTATTTCTATAGTTCCCTTTTTATCATCAACACCTATATATTTTGCTGGATTTAAACTAGTAATTTTACTTAAAGATACTAAGTCCATTTTGGTATGCTTTAACATATTCTTTACAGACTCCTCATAGCTTACCTCTAAATTCTTCACAGCTTCATAATCATCTGGATTAATATACTCTACTTGTCCAGAATCTTTTGTGATTTTTAATTTACCATTATCCGGCTCGAATTTTTCTCCCCTAATATAATGATAAAATGGTTTTTGTGTTTTTGCTATTCCTTGACAATCTGTAGTTAAATACACTTTATCATCTGTCTTTAACCTGTAAACAAAATCAAAAGCCTCATGTTTTACAGTCATACCTGTTTGTTTTGCAAATTCACAATATAAATCATCAAAATACAAGGCTGCACCAACTACGCTTAATTCTCTGTGATGAAATGCCTTCATACCACTAAACATATGAGTTACTCCACCTAAGCCGTATTCTTTTAATTCTTTTATACATTCAAAAGATGCTCCACTATGGCCTATAGAATTTTGTATTTTTCTTTCCTTATTATATTGAATAAGTTCCTTTGCTTTGTTTAGTTCAGGTGCCAAGGTCATAAGTTTAATCATTGATTTATCATCTTGCAAGTTATAAAACTTCTCCATTAAATTTATGTCCGGGTCAATACAGTGCTCCTCTTCTTGCAAACCCTTATATTCTTTTGAAATAAACGGTCCTTCCATATGAATTCCTAAAAGCTCCGCCCCTTCTTTCTGATTAAGATAAACAGTATTAGCTGCCTTAATAGATCTACAAGTTTCCTCTATAGAATCAGCTCCTGTTGTAGCTAGGAAAGATGTAACTCCGCTTCTAGGTAAATATTTTTGCATTTTCCAAATAGATTCTGGAGTTTTTTCCATCCAAAAAGAACCAGTTGCCCAACCATGTATATGGATATCTATATAACCAGGCATAATTATTAGATTACTGTAATCAATAAATTCTGAATCACAAGATTTATCTATACTTACAATTTTCCCGTCTTCTATTTTTATATAAGCTTCTATTATCCCATCTAAAGTACAAACTTGTTTTGAATATATTATCATTAAAATACCTCTCTAATTCTTAGATAATTTGAATATAGATAAATAGTCTATTTCATTTTAGATTTTAATTCTAAAGATTTATCCTTTGCTTTTTTTGCCATTTCCTTAGCAATTTCAGGTCCCTCTCCTATATAATTTACCGGATTTGTTAGTTCTTCTATTTCTTCTTCTTTAAACATACTAGAAATAGTTTTATCTTCTTTCAATACGGTTAAATAATCTTTACCATCTATCTCTGTTTGCATAGCTTTTTCATACATTAATTCATGGGCTTTATCTTTGCCTATTTTTTTAGCTACTTCCATCATAATATATTCACTATTATCAAGACCTTTATTAATTTCTGCATTTATTTTCATCTTATCTTTTTTAATATCTATAGTCCTAGTTAATTCTTCTGCCCTAATTATTACTTCTGCTGCTAATTCAACAGCTTCTTCCAACAAACCATCAAATAACATATATGAACTACTATCACCTTCAAACATTCTAATACTAGAATAATATCCTAAAGATGCTATAGAATAAAGTTTCTGAGAATTAGCAATAATGCCTTTTGATAGTTTTGGATTTATTTTTTGTGGCATTGTTGAACTGCCAACAGTTCCTGGTGTAAAGGCCTCACTTACTTCTCCTATTTCCTCTAGTCCAGTATAGTATGTTTCCTCTGCCATTTTATGAAAAGTATTACATAACATAGCTAAATTATTAATAAATTCTATTTTATGTAAACACATATTTCTAGATGGAACTTCCATAGAATACATACCTAAATCTTTTGCAACCAAATCTTGTACTTTTCTACCTAATTTTCCTGTTGCATTAAAACTCCCTACAGCTCCTCCCATCATTACCTGGTAAATTCTTTTTTCACTTTCTTCTATTCTATTTAAACTTGAAATTAACTCACTTATCCATACAGATACTTTATAACCATATGTTATAGGAATTGCATGTTTACCATGAGTCCTTCCAGGCATAACTGTAAAAGCATTGTTCTCTGCTAGAATAGACAAGTTATTAAGAATATCTGAAATAAAATCTTTCATTACCTCCATCACTTCTTTAAGGATGTATAATTGCCCTGTTTGTTGTATATTCTGAGTTGTTACGCCATAATGAACATATTTTCCACCAACATCATTACAAGCTTTAACTAAAACCTTTAAAAAGGGTACAAACCCATGTCCTATTCTTTCTTTAATTTTATACATTTCTTCAAAATCTATATTTTCAATTTTACAAGAATCCTGTATGTTATTAGCTGCTTCCTTAGGTATAAATCCAACTTCTCCTTGTGCTTTTGCTAAAGCAGATTCAATTTTTAGCCAAGACTCCACTTTAGATTCTTCTGTTAATAATTTCTTAATTCCTCTATCATCAAGTTTACTTTTAGAATCATATAACGCTCTCATAGATACTCCTCGTAGTTTATATTTTATCTTCCATTGCTAATCTAACAAATTCTACATGTGGTCCAAAAACTACATGAATATGGTTTTCTTTAGGGAAGAAAATTCCTGCACAGCCTGAATCTTTTAGGCCTTTTTCATTAACTAATTTAGGATTTTTTAAATCGATTCTCAATCTTGAAATACAATTTTCCAAACTTAATATATTTTCTTTTCCACCTAAACCTTCTATTGTAATATCTGCAATTTTTTCCCAATTTTTATCTTTTATTAATACACTACTAGCTTCATTAACTTCAAAAGATTCACGTCCTGGAGTTTCTAATGCAAATTTTAAAATAAACCATTTAAAAACAAAATAGAAAACTACAAAATTTACTGCTCCTAACAATATTAGGTTTATCCAATTGGTATTTTCATATAAAAGTCCAAAAATACCAAAATCAAAAATAGTTCCTCGTATATATCCAATAGATATGTTTAAAAGCTGATATGGAATAGTCATTATTCCAGATATAATACAGTACACTATAAATAATGCAGGTGAAATGAATAGAAAAGTAAATTCCAATGGTTCTGTAACATTTCCTAAAAATGCTGTTAATACACAGGTTAAAATAACTCCTTTAGCTATTTTTTTATTTTTTGTAAATGCTGTTTTATACATA
>DUUN01000780.1 GCA_012841535.1 Gallicola sp.
AAAATGGGGAAAATATTTTATAAAGCCGGTTGTTCTACCGGCTTAAATTGTAGGAGGTATTATTTTTGAATAGAGAAGAATTACTTGAGTATATGAGAGTTAGCACTTATAAACCATTAAGTGCTGAAGATCTAGTTTCAAAATTAAATATTGAAGATATTCATAGGTTTTTAAAGCTGTTACGAGAGTTAGAGGAAGATGGAGAAATTATTTTAACCAGGAAAAAAAGATATGGTATAACAGAAAAAATGGGTTTATTTGTGGGAAGATTGGATGGTCACCCTAAAGGATTTGCATTTTTAATTCCGGAGAAGGCTCCTGACTTTCATAGAGGCGGGGATATATTTATTAGCAGTAAGGATTTAAATGGTGCAATGCATAACGATAGAGTAATAGTAAGATTAATTCCCCAATCCGAAAGTAAAGGTAAACCGGAGGGTGAAGTTATACGAATCTTAAAAAGAGAAAATGAACAATTTGTAGGTACATTCGAAAAAAGCGCCAATTTCGGTTTTGTAGTGCCCGATGATAAGAGAATAGGTCAGGATATTTTTATACTGGCTGAACATATTAATAAGGCACAACATGGTGATAAGGTGGTAGTTAAGATTACCCGTTGGGCTGAGGCCAGAAGAAATCCTGAAGGAAAGATTATTGAAGTCTTAGGTAAAAAAGATGAGCCAGGTATAGATATATTATCTATTGTAAGAAAGTATAAACTACCGGAGGAGTTTCCCGATCAGGTTCTAAAGGAAGCGGCTAAAGCAGCTAAAACCTTGGCTGAAGAAGATCTTGACAATAGAATAGATCTACGAGATTATCCTATGATTACTATTGACGGCGCTGATGCAAAGGACCTTGATGATGCTGTATCATTGGAAGTCTTAAATAATGGTAACTATTATCTTGGAGTCCATATTGCAGATGTTGGTTATTATGTAAAAGAAGGCAGTATACTGGATAAAGAAGCATATGAAAGGGGTACAAGTGTTTATCTTGTAGATAGGGTAATTCCAATGCTGCCTCCTGAATTAAGTAATAATATTTGTTCTTTAAATCCAAATCAGGACAGGCTTGCAATCTCAGTATTTATGGAGATCAATAAAAAGGGTAAAGTAAAAAGCTACGATATAAAGCCCTCTGTTATTAAAATAAATTATAGAATGACTTATGATAAGGTAAACGAAATCCTTGAAGGCAGTAAAAAGGCAGCAGATGAATATAAAGATTTTGTTGATATATTTTTTGCCATGAAAGATTTATCATTAATTTTAAAAGAGAATAGAATTCGAAGAGGAAGCATTGATTTTGAGTTTCCGGAGAGTAAAGTTATTTTAAATGATCAAGGGAAAACTGAAAAAATCATCAAGTTGGAACGAGGTATTGCGGAAAAGATTATTGAGGAATTTATGATTATAGCTAATGAAACAGTTGCCCAACATATGTATTGGCTGGAGGTTCCGTTTATCTATAGAGTACATGAGGAACCTGCTCTTGATGATTTGGATAATCTTAATGAGTTTTTACATGCTTTTGGTTATCATATAAAAACTGTGGAT
>DUUN01000362.1 GCA_012841535.1 Gallicola sp.
ATAATATTGATCCATTTAAAAATATTTTTGTTTGAAACATTTATATTTAAATAAGAATAAATTACGAGAAAATCGTAATAGAAATATATTTGATTTTCTGCTGATATTTACTATTGCATTATTGGTGTTTGGTGGATACGGAGGGGCACTACAGCCAATAAGGTTATTTTCGTTGGTGACTGTTCCATTTGTATTTTGGTTTTATATAAAATATAGCAGAAATAAACAGATGTTAAAAACGATACGAGCTGTAATAACTCTCTATATGTTTTTAGGTGCTTCGCTTTTATGGACCTCTGATGTTAATGAAGGTTTTAAAGAAATAATATATTATGCTATCCATCTTAATCTCTTTCTTTTAATTATTATGTTGTTTAGAAAAGCACATCAACCTTTTTATTCATTACTAGTTGGCTGGGCTTTATTTATTTTTCTCACACAAATAATAGCCTTTAATGAAATCTTTTTTGATGTACATTTAGATTTAAGTATATTTGAATCGGATCATATGATGAATGCTGGGGGAATGATAGTGCAAAAGAAATTTGCTTCAGTTACATTTGGCAATTATAATGGATATGTAACAGTAGTAGCATTGTCTTTGCCTTTTCTTTTTGGATTGTATGCTTCGGTAAAGAAAAAGAAACATCAAATTATTACATTAGCAATAATATCTTTTGCATATTTTTCATTATTTATAAACGCCTCAAGAGGAGGAATATTAGTGGGAATAATTGTATTTACTATATTTCTAGTCTATTTAAGAAAACTAAACATTAAGAATATTAAATATAATTTGCTCACAGTAGTTCCTATACTAATTGCATTAATACTTAGATATTATGATATAATATTAGAACAACTCTTTTATAGAAAGATGGCAGGAGCTTCATTCACGCAAGATACAGTTAGAATCTCTCTTTTTAGTAAAGCACTAGAAGCATTTTATAATAAACCGTTTTTCGGAGGTGGTATCGGCAGTCTTCAAAAAGAAATGACTGGAGCTTCCATATTGTTGCCTCACAATATGTTCCTTGAAATCTTAGTCCAATTTGGTTTTTTTGTTACGTTGTTTTTTCTAATTTATTTAGCTAAGCATTTAATAAGAGCAAAGAAAATAAACAATCCAGTTAATAGTTTTATTATTTATTCTGCATTATTATCATTACCAGTTGCTAGTATAATTAATAGTGGATATTTATTGATGCCAACCTTTTGGGTGTTTTTAGCAAGCTTATATTGTATTGTATTTATTAACGGAGATATGAATAAATATCGAGACATCAAATAAAATCTTTATTTTTTTATTCCAATTGATTTTTTCAATAAATGATAGTTGATTTTTTTAATATGAATTTTTAAATTATGAACATAGCAATAGTAGGTACTGGTTACGTTGGTTTAGTTAGTGGGACATGTTTCTCGGAACTAGGTTTAAATGTTGTTTGCGTAGATGTAAACGAACAGAAAATAAAAGATTTAAAAAATGGTATAATCCCTATATATGAACCAGGTCTGGAGAGGATGGTAATGAGAAACGTAGCGGCCGAACGCTTACGTTTTACAACTAGTTTAAATGATGAATTAGATAACGTTGATGTTATTTTTATTGCAGTTGGCACTCCTCCTGGTGAGGATGGTTCTGCTGATATGCGTTATGTGCTTGAGGTGGCAAAAACTATTG
>DUUN01000288.1 GCA_012841535.1 Gallicola sp.
ATGAAAAAAATATATAAGGGAAATGTGGTTTTTACTAAGAATATTGGTGAATTAACAAGTTTTGAAAATGGTTATCTAGTAGTAGAAAATGGAAAAATAAATTCTGTTTATAAAATACTTCCTAAAGAATATGAAGAATATGAAATAATAGATTTTAAAGATAAATTACTAGTACCAGGATTTGTCGATATACATTTACATGCTCCTCAAATTAATAATTTAGGATTGGGAGCAGATTTAGAATTACTTAATTGGTTAGAAAAATACACCTTTCCAGAAGAAGCAAAATATAAGGATTTAGATTATACTGAAAAATCCTACAAAGCTTTAGTAAATAAATTATGGGAAAATGGCACAACTAGTTCTGTAATTTTTGGAAGTATATTCAAAAAATCAAATATTTTACTATCAAAAATGATTAGTCAATCCGGTTTAAAAGCCTATGTCGGTAAGGTTAATATGGATAGAAATTCTCCTGACTATTATATAGAAGATACAGAACAAAGTTTAATAGATACAGAGGATTTTATTGGTGAAGTATCCAAGATTAAAAATATAAAACCTATTATAACTCCTCGTTTTGTTCCAAGTTGCTCAAAAGAATTAATGTATGGTTTAGGCGAGCTTGCAGAGAAATATGACTTAAAAATTCAATCTCATTTGTCAGAAAATATAGATGAAGTAAAGTGGGTAAGAGAATTACATCCAGATTGTAAAAACTATATTGATGTTTATGAAAAATATAATCTTTTAAGAAAAAACAAGGTAGTAATGGCTCACTGTGTTTGGTCAAATAAGGAAGAAACGAAAAAAATTAAGGACTATAATATTACAGTTGCCCATGCACCAGTATCCAATGGAAATCTAGCCAGTGGAATAGCACCTATTCCTTCTTATAGAGAAAATAAAATAAACGTAGGATTATGTTCCGACTTAAGTGGTGGTCATGAAATTTTCCTAGGGAAAGTCATAAAGGAAGCAGAGACCTTTGGTAAATTAAGAAGAATAGAGGATAATAAGAAATATAATTATATGACAACATTAGATTATTTTTATATGGCAACAAAGGGAAGTGGAAAATTTTTTGGTAATGTTGGTAGTTTTGAAAAAGGTTATGATGCAGATTTTTTAGTAATAGATGATAGTAATATACAAGATGTAAATGAAAGAAATCTTGAAGAAAGATTAAAGAGATTTATTTACTTAGGAAATAGTGGAAATATTTCTGAAAGATATATAAATGGAGAAAAAATCGAAAAACCTTTTTAATATAATGAAAATTTACTTATAAATTAATATATGATAAAATTATCAGATGAGGTGTTAGTTTGATAATTTTAGGTATAGACCCAGGGATAGCTATAGTAGGTTATGGAATAATAGAAGTTGTTGGAAATTCGATTAAATTGTTGGAATATGGATGTATTACTACTTCTTCGAAAAGTCCTGTACCAAAGAGGCTATCTTTTATTATGAAAGAAATGCGGTCAATTATAGACGAGTTTAAGCCAGATGAAATGGCTATAGAAGAATTGTTTTTTAATAAAAATGCCAAGACGGTTATTAATGTTGCACAGGCAAGAGGAGTAGAAATTCTAGCAGGTATTGAAGCTGGTTTAAAAATATATGAATATACTCCTTTACAGATAAAACAAGCCATTGTTGGTTATGGAAGAGCTGAAAAAATACAAGTTCAGGAAACTATTAAAACCATTTTAAGACTTAGTGAAATACCAAAACCCGATGATGCTGCTGATGCAATAGCAGTAGCGGTTTGTCATTCCTTTAGTCGTAAATTTAAAGAATTATATGAAATGAGGTAATTTTATTGTATGCATATATTATAGGTGATGTAAAAGCAATTTATGATGGAGAAATAATTTTAGAAAATAACGGAATTGGTTATAGAATCTTTTCTTCATTAAGTACAATTAGTGAAATAAACACCTATGAAACCTATAAAATTTATACTGAATATATTCAAAGAGAAGATGGAGTTTATCTATATGGTTTTAGTAGCGAAGACGAGTTGGAGTTTTTTAAAAAACTAACAAAAGTTTCATCAATAGGACCAAAAGCTGCAATTAGTTTGTTGTCTACTCTATCTGTAAATGATTTAAAATATTCTATTTATAATAATGATATAGACAATCTTACTAAAGCCCCAGGTATTGGCAAAAAATCTGCTGGTAGAATAATTTTAGAGTTAAAGGACAAAATTGATTTAGACTTTACAATACCAGTTGAACAACCAATGGAAAATGATTCTTTGGATAGGGATTTTGCAATAGAGGCCTTAGTTAATTTAGGCTATGTTAAAAATGAAGTTGAAAAAGTAATAAATAAAATGGATTACAAAAACTTACAGTTGGAAGAAATAATAAAATTAGCTATGAAAACCTTAGAAAATAAGAGGTGATTAAATGAATGATGCTAATGAAAGAATTGTTGGTGGAAGTTACACTAAATTAGATGAGGGTATTGAGTTTACCTTAAGACCTAAATGGATGAATGAGTACATAGGTCAAAACAAGGTTAAAAATAAATTAGATATTTTTATAAAGGCTGCTAAAGAACGTGAAGAAGCACTTGACCATGTTCTTCTTTATGGACCTCCAGGATTGGGAAAAACAACTTTAGCAAATATAATAGCCAATGAAATGGGAGTTAATTTAAGAATAACCAGTGGTCCGGCAATAGAAAAACCTAGTGACCTAGCAAGTATATTGACTAACCTAGGAAGAGATGACGTTCTTTTTATTGACGAAATACACAGAATTAATAGAACTGTTGAAGAAATATTATATCCGGCTATGGAAGATTATGCATTGGATATTATAGTGGGAAAAGGACCATCAGCAAGATCTTTAAGAATTGACCTGGAGAAATTTACCTTAATTGGGGCAACAACAAGATCTGGACAGTTAACCTCACCATTAAGGGATAGGTTTGGTGTAATGCTAAATTTAGAACTATACAAGGTGGAAGATTTAGCCAATATTGTAAAAAGATCAGCTACTTTTTTAAATGTTGAAATAGATGATGAAGGGGCCTTGGAAATTGCAAGAAGAAGCCGAGGGACTCCAAGAATTGCCAATAGACTTTTAAAAAGAGTAAGGGATTATGCTCAAGTAAAGGCTGATGGAAAAATTATTAGAAATACAGCTAAAGATGGTTTGGACTTATTGGAAATAGATCCACTGGGTTTAGACAGTGTAGATAGAAAAATAATAAAAACACTTATATATAATTTTAATGGTGGCCCTGTTGGCGTTGATACAATTGCTGCATCAACAGGAGAAGAAAGAATTACAATAGAAGACGTTTATGAACCTTATTTATTACAATTAGGGTTTTTAAATAGAACTTCAAGAGGAAGAATTGTAACATCAAAAGCATATGAACATTTTGGTGTAAAAAAATAATTTAAAGGTGTTATTTTGAGAACAGATGATTTTAATTTCGATTTAGATGAAGAATTAATTGCTCAATTTCCTATAAAAGATAGGGACCAATCTAAATTGTTGGTTATGAATAAAGAAAGTGGGAAAATTGAGCATAAATACTTTTATAATATAATAGATTATCTTAATAAGGGAGATGTACTTGTCTTAAATGATACAAGGGTTCTTCCAGCAAGATTATTTGGAAATAGACCAGGTAGGGATGAAAAAATAGAAGTACTATTATTAAAGAAAACTTTAGACAGTTCATGGGAGTGTCTAGTAAAACCTGGTAAAAAAATGAAAATAGGTACAGTAGTGGAATTTGGAAATGGTCTTCTTAAGGGTGAAGTTAAGGAAATCAAAGAAGATGGTTCAAGAATTGTAAAATTTATATATGATGGAATTTTTGAAGAAGTTTTAGAAGAACTAGGCACAATGCCACTTCCACCTTATATAAAGGAAAAATTAAAGGACCAAGAAAGGTACCAAACTGTATATTCAAAACATAATGGGTCTGCAGCAGCCCCAACAGCAGGCTTACATTTTACTAAAGATTTGTTATTAAAAATTAAAAACAAGGGTGTTAAAATAGCCTATGTTACATTACATGTTGGCCTAGGTACATTTAGACCTGTAAAAGTAGTTAATATTAAAGAACATATTATGCATTCTGAATATTACAAT
>DUUN01000187.1 GCA_012841535.1 Gallicola sp.
AATATTTGATGGGTTTAAATTTTATAAAAATGGTCATGGAATAATTAATTATAAACTTGCTCCAGAAGTCAAAGTTGGAGATGAAATATTTTTTAAATTATTTATTAAGGGATTTGATGATGATTCAAATTTATCTTCTTCAATTATGATTAAAATAGTTGAAAAAGAGAAAGATGATCAACAAAATACAGAACAAACAAAACAACCACCAAAAATTAATACAAGATCTGTTTTTAAAACAAGCCAGGAATTTGATGAATTGTTTGGTGAAGATGAAGAATTACCGAGCGTATTGAGAGATTCAGATGAATCTATTGATATATTTATCAATATGGAGAATAAATCATTAAGAAAATTACAAGAAAATACTACAAAGGGTAGCAATGATAATGATTCAGTTAAAATATTAAATAATGAATATATAAAGCAAATTGCTTACTATAGTTTAATTTTACATATAAATGAATCTAAAAAATCTGATGAAGAAAAAATGAATGATAAATCAAAATCAGAAGAATTAAAAAGAGTAGCTATATTAATTACTGGTATGATTAATGATAATCTTTCAATTTATATAACAGAAAGTGGTAATAATAATGGAACTGAAGAGTCTAATTAGTAACATGAGTGGTGAAAATATTACTCTTGATGATAGTACAATAAAAATCGATTCAATTATTACTGAAGGAAAATATAATATACTTATTACATTTTTGAATGAAAAAAATATATTTACAACAAATGATTTAAAAAAAATAAATGTTAGTGATTATAATAAATTGAAAATGGAAATCCCCAATATTGATGGTGTAGGGGAAGAAAGAACAAATTTGTTTATAAAAAAATTAGATTATGTTAGAAAAAATAAACATGAAATAAAAGAAAACATAACAAGCAAAAGGGATTCTGAATATCCAATGGTTGAATTACTTGGAAAATTTAAAACTACTGCCAATTGGTCTATAGAAATAAATCATATATTATATAATAAATATGATGAGTATGTAGATATAAGACAAGTTAAAAATGATGGAACAAGAGGAAAAGGAATTTCAATTAAAAGACAAGATTTTGATAAATTTAAAGAAATTATTTCATCTATTAATTTGGATATTATAACAGATGAAATTGAATCTTTAGAAAGTTTATTGTTAGAATCAGATGAAAAGTCTGTTGAATCTAACGATACTTTGAATTTGGAAAAAATGTTTTTTGAGAACAATGAGAAAAAGTCTCTAAAAGAACAAATATTAGAAAATGAAGACAAGTTATATAAAGTATTTAAAGATGATTTTGGCTTAGCAATAAAATTTTTTAAAGCAAAAATTGAAAGTCTTAATGAAGATGGAGATATTGTAAAGTTTTTAGAGAATCCATCTATTCTTGATATAAAAAAAGAACAATTTGATAAGACACATAGTAGAGGAATGAAAACAGCTATTGATATAAAAAATGATTTTGATAAAAGAAATTTGAAATATACAACAATAGATAGTTTAACATTAAATCAAAAAGTTAATACAATGACTATTTGCAGTATAGCAAATAATTTTAATGTTATGTTAGGAATGTATTATGATAATATAACTAAATCTTTAATATTGAAATGTCAAATTAAAGATGGACCTTATGAAGATAAATGGATTGAACCAAATAAAAAACTATATTATTGTTTGCAAAATGAAACTAATGAAAATTTTTCAAAACTTAGTTTTTCAAAGTATCCGAATACAGTATGTAAGAATATATTGTTTGGTTATGATCTAGAAACAAAAGTATATTTATTTTACAGATATAATAAAAATGATGATTATACATATGCTGGTGAAGTAAAGTTAGAAAAATTTGTAGATGGTAATAAAGCAATTATAGTCAATATTGGATAACTGATACGTTTATATAATGTCATAATGTCATTTGATAAAAAGTATAATAATAGATAATATGAGTATATTTCATTTTTAAGATGGAATATGCTCTTTTTTGATAGGAGGCAAGACTATGGCAAGAATTATG
>DUUN01000729.1 GCA_012841535.1 Gallicola sp.
CCAACAACATAAAATGGTTATATTAGCCTTGTAGCAATAGTGCTACTAACATCATTAAAAGTATAAATTATGGAAATTATATTAAACACGCAAAGCGGTAGTGTATTAGTTAGCTACAAGGGTAGAAAGTATGGAGTAAAGAGATTTACACACCCGATAAGGAAAACAAACTTATATATGTTTGAAACATCATCACCTATTTTAGAAGATAGTTACCCTTTACATGGAGTAATGAGTAAAAAGAAAAAGTACGCTAACATTTTTGAAGAAGGTATGCAAAACAAAATAGAAAACTATTTAAAAAACTAATTCGCGAAATTGGCGACTTAATAAACTCCTAAAATAACTCAGCCTTTGCTTTGGCCAATTACATAAAATGGTTATATTAGCCTTGTAGCAATAGTGCTACCAACATCATTAAAACAATCATCATGTCAAACGTAACATTAAAAGTACAATTAGAAGAATTTGAAAAAGGTAATATTATAGATTCCGATGGTAAATCATCAACATGCTATAACTTCTATGACTGGTTTTGCAAAGAAAGCTCACTTGAAAAAAAATCAATAAAATTATATAAACAAGTTAAACGCTTTGTAAAAGAATTTAATATTGACACCGACAAATACTACGTGTTCTTTAAAAATAATTGCCCAATGTCAGGACCATTATACGATGACTTCAGAATCTGTGATATTGAAACAGGTGACGTTATTTATAATGTAACAAGTAAATCAGGTCATACCGGAAATGCTGAAATCTACTCTAGAGAAAATGACTTCGAAATGCCTTTATACGAAGGTAGTAACTTATCAGAAATTTATAAATCAATTAAATAATAGAAATTATGACAATCGATAAAATTAAATTTTATATGGATGAAGATATTTTTAACCATTGGACAGCTCTAAGTAATGGCGATCTACCATTAGAAAAGAAATTATATCATCTAAGAACGGCAAAAAAACAACTCGAAAAGGAAATTGAATCTGGCATATTAGCAGACATAAAGCATACAGCTGAATTAAATTTAATTAACCACCTATTAAATTATAACTAAAACAAATACTTATGAAATCAATAATAGCATTAGTAGCAATAGTATTCCTAGTAGTCTTAGGAACGGAAATCTATTACCACACCACACAAGAAGTAATTAAAATTAAAGTTACTGACAAAGAAGTAGTGGTAACCGGAAACGCCGAAAGCACAAGTTCAAAATACTTGATTATGACTGAAGACGAAGTATTTGAAAATGAAGATGAATTTATTAGACTTAAGTTTAATTCATCTGACGTACAAAATAAACTCAAAGTTGATTCGACATATACTGTAAGGGTAATCGGATGGCGTATTCCTTTCTTATCAACATATCGAAATATCATAGAAATCAAATAATACTACTACATTTTACATAATAAATTAATAGCGGGAATTTTAAAGATTCCCGCTTTTTTACTTTGGCCAAGAACAAAAAATGGTTATATTAGCCTTGTAACAATATTTGAATTATGAAAATTAAAGACATTAAATTTGATGAAGTAGAAATATTTGAAGATAAACCACAAAGCGCCGCATATTACGTGACAGGCGACTTTGAAGTTTATTTCAATGGAATGACTTTTAAAAAACACTGCACTAAAAAAGTAGCTAAAGAAATATGCAAACAGTTCGGAATTGAATGGGAGTGGGGTGATGATGAGGTCATTAGCGGTAGTTATGATAATGATTGGGACGATGCTTTTTATAAAGTAGAAGAAGGACTGAAAAATAAACCAATACATTACAAAGATAATCATAATTTAAGAGGTGAAGTTTTTCTTAAAGAATTATATGAGAATTACGGAATTGAGTTTGAAGATGGAATTTTTGAATTGGTTGATTTAATAGCTTATTTGATAAGCGAAGGCGGATATAAAATCATTAAGAAATAATTAAGGCGGGAATCTTGTAGAATTCCCGCCATTTTACTTTGGAAACCAACAATAAATGGTTATATTAGCCTTGTGGCAATAGTGTTACACTCATCATTAAAAACAATCATCAATATGGAAACTTCATTAACAGCAGCAGTACTATCAATCGGTAAAGTAAACATTCAAACTGGTAAAACAAAATATGACTGGTCAGTATACGACTCATCCGCAACAATATACTACGCAGGTGGCATGCTACTATATGGCTCAAGTCAACTGAAAATTGGAGACAGACTAACACTAAGAAATAATGACAGTAACAGATTAATCACTCACTGTGAAATCATTGACAGCGCACCCGCAAACAAAGAAGCAGTAATAGAAATGCTACTAAAACACAAATACGACTACAGACCTGCGCGCCCCTTCAAAAAGAAAGAATTCTCTAAGAAACTACAAACATCATACTCAATTAAAGGCATCAAACAAAACGAAGAATAATTGGCCAATTACTTTGAGTATCAATATAAAATGGTTATATTTGCCTTGTAGCAATAGCGCTCATCACTAAAACTAAATAAAATGAAAACTTTAATTTTTATCCTCGCAATCATATCAATCGCTTTAACTTCAACTTCATGTCAAAAAGTAGTATTGATTCCATCAACGACAACCGTAAGCTTAATTAAATTAGGAGACGATAAGAACGTCAACTCTAAAGTATATGTCGAAATTTATATAGACGGTTATGCAATGGTACCAAATGATAATACACTGTACGATGTCAACGTTGCAGATACTATAGAATATACTAAACCATTAGTCTATAATACTGATAAACATATAGATTCAATTTTAATAACAGAAATTTTATATGGCGATGTTGTAGCTCCAAAAATTAATCTTGGTAAAACTACATTGAAAATTTATAATATTTTTAACGAAATTGAAATTACTAAACTACTTACAAAAGACGATGCTCACTTAGATATAGAGATAATTCCTGGCGTTAACGATAATAAGACTACTTATAAATATCTTGTAAAATTTCCAGATAAGTACTACTAATTATAATGGCCAAAGTAATCTACATATTGCTTTGGCTATCAATATAAAATGGTTATATTAGCCTTGTAGCAATAGTGCTACATACATCATTAAAACAATCATTATGAATAACGTA
>DUUN01000581.1 GCA_012841535.1 Gallicola sp.
ATGTACTTTACCTTCTCTTTGCTTTTAGGTAATATATGCCCATTTTTAGAAGAACTATTCTTGATGTTATAGCCATACTTCTCATTCATTATGGCTACATATTCTTTCCATCTATTACAATGTGCATGAGTATCCTCGGTGGTATGCAATACCTCATGAATTAGTGTTTCCATAACCGCTTTTTTGGGGTTATCTAAATGGTATTCTGATATTGTTATTTCGTAAGAATCAATATTTTTCCTATATCTACATAGCCCAAAATAGCTTCTTGCAGGATACACCCTAACATTTGGTATAATCTTATCATATGGCTTTATCCCTGCCTCTTCAACTTGTTTTATTGCCGTAGCTAACATTTCATTTAACTCTGTTTTACACATTTCTTCATCTCCCTTTTAATTTTTTCCTTCACATACAAGTATCCACGTGAAGATGTTTTTGTAAACTTAAATTTTAAAGAAATTTACAATTATATAAGATTGCACGTTCCTCCGTAAAGTACAATAAATACCAAATCCTCTTTAACTATTTTTTTCAGTCCTTCATATGTTTTTATGATGTATTTCTTATAATCCTTGCTTATTTCTCTTGTATTCTGGTCAATTATATCACCTGTATCGTCTATTAGTCTATATTTTTCTACTAATTCATCTGTTATAAGGTTATATTTATCACGTAGAATATAACCGTTGAAAAAATTATTTTTTATATCAATGTAGGCTTTTTTATTATTTCTATATTGATTATAAGCCTTTGAATTATCGAATTTTATTAACATTCCACTACCTCCTTTTTGACCTTTTATGCCAAAAGCAATAAAAGTATGTGATGGATATAATATAAAAATAATGTGTATAGCAACATTACTACAATTGTTATTGTTATGTTTTTAAGTAACACCTTTGGTTGCCACTTGTACACATTATTTTTTGTAATTATAATCATTTTTATATCTCCTTTTCTATAGGTATAGTTCCCTCGTTTATTTCTGCTAACAGATATCCACGAATAAATTCGCTATCTATAATTTCACCTTCATAATACCCACTTGAAATAGCACCTTCCACCATTTCGTGTGCCATATCTAACAAATAATCATTCTTTTGTATTAATATTTCTAGGTCTTCTATGTTATATTTTTTCATTATATCATCTCCTTTATATTCTTGTTTATAGTTCTTTGAATATAAACTCTAAGTCATATATATTTATAGAATTTATAAAATTAATAAATTTGATTTCTTTTATAGTCATATCTGGTAGTGGTTTATTTTCTAAGTTATTACAACACTGAATAAATTTGTCAAACCCTTTATAATAAGCATCTGTTATCCATTGGTTGTCTAACTGTTCGATTTCATTAATCAGTTTTTGTTTAATAGAGTCTAACTCTTTTATAGTTTTAGCCATACTTTCCATCCTTTCCAGATTTGTATTTTTAACCCATTGCAATTACTAGCTTACAGGCTTCAATTTTACAATAAAATTACTCTTTTATTTCCTTAATGATTATCTCATATTTTTTATCCTCTAAATGTAAAAATACCAATCTAGGATATTCGCTATCTACTACTTCAATTAAAGAATTTGATAAAGCAAATGCAACATCTTGATATACGTTTTCTAATTCTTTATTTCCCATTGTCTTTCACCTCCTGCTATTAAGTATCCATTGCTGCTGCAAATTGTAAACCTTATTTGTAACTTAAAACTATTTAGCTGAACCACGATGTTCCGAAATCCACTCATCTACATCATATTTTTTAATTTTGTCTGTGTAATATATCATACCATCATTTCCTTCAAGCCTATATAAATAACCCTCTAATATTTCATCAATCGGATAATTCTTTTTGAAGGCTTTGATATACACCGGGCTAATAACGATGTTCTTTTGTCTCATTTTATCATACAACATTATGTTGTATATCATTTCATAGTCTTCCAACTCATCTTCTGTTAGGGCAAAATTGTGATTAAATCCTTCTGTGAAATAGGCAACTGTTAATTCATACGTATCATTGTCATTATTCCAATCTTTTGCAATAGTTTCAAAGTCACTCACCCTACGTATTATAAGTCCGTTTTCTTTGTGTATATACATTTCCATACCCACACCTCCTTTTTATTTAACCTGCCATCTTCAGTACGGATAGGTTATCTCCCGTATACGGGGAGCCACCCCCGTTTCGGCTAATCTTAACTAAAATC
>DUUN01000823.1 GCA_012841535.1 Gallicola sp.
TAGGAATTGGAAATGGTTTTCTTTCGGTTTCTAATACTTCAATATGATCAAGAAAAATAAATTCTGGTTCTACATAATACCAATCAATATTAGCATCTCTTAAAAGATGAGTTCCATTATCTTTGTTAGACGCAGCTAGATTTTTAAAAATTTGAATTACATAAGGGTCCTCTTTAATTTCATCTTCTAACCTATCTGAATATAAATTTTTAAGATCAATCATCTTTATTACTAACCCATTATTAGTATTACGCTTAATAATTTGTATAAACTTCTTTTTTAGCTCAGTTTCTAGTCTAGAGTTTATTTTTGCGTTATTAAACTCCTCGTCTGTCAGAAAATCTTCATCTTTTAATACAATATCATTGTTTATTATTTTTATATTTCTCATTATTTACACCTCCTATATAAGTAAATTATCTTTTTTATATAAAACATAAAGTAATTTAGGTTAATTGTTAAAATTACACAAATTTTTATCAAAATAAAAAATAAAATTTTTTTGCTCTTTCAAGCAATTTAAAATATAAAAAGCACATTAAAAAATGTGCTTTTTTAAAATAAATAAGTATTCCTTAACATATAAATTTCTTTCAGATAAATTTCTGCTACCTCTATATGTATTATATACAATTTCTTTTGTTTTTAAAGTTCCATATTGATTAAGTAATTCTAGCATTTCATCATAAGTTATAAATCCTTCTGAATTATAGGAAACAATAATATATTTTGAGTCAATGTTTTTAATTAAAGAATTAAATTCATCCTTTGCTTTGCTTTTCACATTATAAGCAGATTTATTCCAATTTTTAGGTATACCTGAAACTTCACTAATTTCACTCGGCATTTTGTTATCGATTATGAGATTTAACATAAAATAGTTTGATCCATATGGGTGTTGATTATAAGGTGGATCTATGTAAACAATATCTAATCCTTTTAATTTTTTTACTAGCTTATTGGAATCCTCTTTATAAACAATTACTTCTGTATCAAAATTACTCAATATCGGTCTATTTACATGAATTTTACCTTTTATTCTATTTAGAGCGTACTCGCCATTTCCCCCGTATTTTCCAATTCCAGTACTTGAATCCTTATAAAACCCCTTAAAAACTCCAGCTGTATTTACTTTAACTGAAGCTTCTGTAATAAGTGGTGCTAAGAACATGGTCTTGTAAGGTTCATCGAATTCTTCTATAATATTCCTTACAGTGTCTATAAATTGTGCATTCCTTGTAGTGTAAAAGACTCTTTCACCTTTTTTAATATTCTTGTCATCTTTTGGAGCATAATTTTTAGATATGATTCCAGGCTTAAGACCTTCTTTTTTTATTTTCTCTTCTAAAAAATTATAATATTTATCATATTCTTCCCAAGTAAACTCAAATGAGTTCAAAAGATAGCACTTATTTATAATTCTTGAATATTCTTCAAAGTCATTAACAATTAATTTTTTAGAATATTTCTTAAATAATCTAGACACTATACCCGATCCAGCGAATAAATCAACATTTACAGTCTTATCATTGTTTAATTCTTTTTGTATTATTTTTATCTCTTTTTCTATATAAGGTAATAATGAACGCTTATTTCCAAGATATGTTATTATTTGTTCTTTTAAATATTTCTTGTTTTCATTTGTTGTCACTTTCAA
>DUUN01000791.1 GCA_012841535.1 Gallicola sp.
CTCATTAGATATAAATACAAATTCTTGAATCTTTTGAATAATTTGTATGAAGTACATAAAATATCTATTTGAAGCGATCTATTAAACCCAACATATCTACTTCGCCTTAATAGGTTTTTATTTTTTTTAAGCATCCCAATCCAACTATCTAATAGACTATTAATTTTTCTATCTACATTAGCATCATTAGCGCCATACATTACATATTTATTAATTAAATTAAAGTATGATATATATAGTCTGATATATGCTTTTTCTTTTAGTTTTGGATAATTAATTTTAACATCCTCGATAACTTTTTCCCACTCTTGTATCATGTTAAAATCTTTTAAATTAAGGGGACTTCGCGTAGTGCTTGTTTCACTTAAAAAATAACAATACTTTTGAGACTTTGATATTATAATTCTTTTTGCTCTTTTTAATACCTTATATAGCAAATATATTTCTTCATGTATTTTTCCTTCAGGAAACCTATTGTCGTCAAATAAAGATTTTTTATAAAGTTTATTCCAGACAGATAACATATCGCTTGTTAGGTAGGTTTCCATAATTTTATTACCTTCAAAAATGTTGTATTTGGCTGAAGCCAATGCTCTAACAGCTTCATGTTCATTTCGAATATTTAGTCTCTGACACATCGATAACTCACAATTAAATTCATTAAGAATTTTATATAAATGTTCATACATATCCGGCAATATCCAATCATCGCTATCTACAAAGCCTATGTATTCTCCAGTAGCTACCCTTAACCCTTCATTCCTTGCAGACGATTGGCCACCGTTATCTTTGTGAATAACTTTTATATTACTATATCTCTTAGCATATGCATCACATATTTCTCCACTATTATCTAAAGAACCATCATCTACAAGAATAATTTCTAGATTAGGATAAGTTTGATTGACTAGACTATTAATACATCGATCGATATATTTTTCAACATTATATACTGGAACTATAACACTTATTTTCTTCATAAAAACACCTCGTTTTATCAAATTTCTATACAAAGCCTAATTAACCAACTTCCTCAATTTCATATAAAATTCTGTCCTCCTAATTTTTAGTTTATCTAAGGTATACTCTCGTGCCTTTTCTATATTTTCTTTGCTCATTTCATTAAGGATTTGCGGAGAATTAATTAATTCAATTATCTTATTTACAAATCCATCAACATCTAGTGGATCAAATAGATACTTATCATTTAGCAGTTCAGGGATACCATTCACAGGTGTTGAGAGGCATGGTAAACCAACAGCCATAGCCTCTATTAGTGCTCTTGGCAAACCTTCTGCTTTTGTGGGAAAAACGAATATATCTGCTTGAATAAGTATATCCCTTACTTTTTGTGGGGAAGACAACAGTCCTGTAAAAGTTACATACTCTTCAATCCCTAATTCTCGTGACATTTGCTCATAGTGACCACGCCTGCTACCATCACCAATAAATATCACATTGACATCATAATTTTTTATTCTTAAGTTTTTTAAAATTTTAATTAAAGTTTCGTGGCCTTTAATATCACTATTAATGCTATTAGCAGTATGCACAAGTGTAAACTGCTTTTTTTTACTATTATAAATTCTAGGTGATGTAAAGTAAGACTCTGTCAAATTAATTGTAGAGTAATAACTTTCAAAATGTTCCTTTGTTTCACCATAGATTTGTGAGTATGATGGATATTTATTTTGTAAATAAGATTTTGTAACATAAGAAACACCATTTGCATGTAACGTAGCCTCTTTTAAATATTTAGCAAATAAGAATTGAGCTATTTTATTTGATGCATACGCATCATATGGATCAGCAACAACTTCTAATGCATACGGTTTTTTAGTATCTCTATAAAATTTTAAAACCATAAAAGCTGATA
>DUUN01000549.1 GCA_012841535.1 Gallicola sp.
TGGTATAATAAAACTTGAAGTAGCACTTATAGTGTGATTATTCTTTTATGAGGTGGGTTTATGACAAAAATTAATTTTAAGTATTATGATGGTAATGATTTATATAATGATGGTATAATTGAAGAAAAATTATTATCTGCATACAAAGATGGTGTTAAGAGTTTTTCTGATGATAGTGATTTGTTTTTTTACACTACTAATATTAGGCAAAATATAATTAACTGGTATCCATTTAAACCAAAATCTAAAATTCTAGAGATTGGTGCAGGTGTTGGTCCAATTACAGGAGCTTTATTAAATACCGGAAATCAAGTGACTTCTGTTGAAGGATCTAAGAGAAGAGCATCTGTAATTTATGAAAGATATAAAAATTATGATAATTTAACAATTAATTGTGGAAATTTCAATGAAATGAAATTTGGTGAAAAGTTTGATTATATAGTTTTAATTGGCGTTTTTGAGTATGCACGTATGTTCTCGAGTGACAAAAATGCATTTAATAAGTTTTTTGAAAATGTTATTAAAAATCTTAAAGAAGATGGTGTAATTTTAATTGCTATAGAAAACAAATTGGGACTTAAGTATTTAAATGGAATGTCTGAAGATCATTTTAAAAAACCTTATGTAGGTATTGAAGATTATAGTTATAGTAATAAATTTGAAACGTTTTCACGTACAGAATTAAGAAATTTTGTTGAAGAATATGGGTATAAGGCAAAATTTTATGGAGCATTTCCGGATTATAAACTTCCTTCATTTATTTTTAGTGAAAATTATAAGCCAAGTGTAATGGACTACAAAAAATTTACTTCATTTAATTATTATGATGACGAAACCAATTTCGATGCTTCTAAAGCGATAAAAAGTTTTATAAAAGGAGATTTAACAATAGATGTTAGCAATTCTTTTTTAGTTGAAATTTCAAAAACATCAAAATTTGCTGACGTTAATTATGTTACATTTCAAAATTATAGAAACAAAAAATATTTAACTGGTACGTGTGTAGGTAACGAAATTTTCAAATTTCCTGTATTTGAAGAATCGCTACCACACTTATTGGATTTAAAAGAAACTCATGATTTATTAAATGCAAAGGGCATACCAGCATGTATGATCGAACAAAACAAAGATAATAGCTTTATAATTCAAAAACTTGAAGGTAATACTGTTTTAAGTATTATTGATGATTATATTAATGATAATGATATTGATTCAGCAATGGTTGAACTTGATAATGTTATTAATTATATAAAATCGATTTCGACTTTAAAAGAGATTAAAGAACCATATGTTAAAGATATAAAAAAAATATATGGAAAACAATGTTACATGCTTCCTATATCATTATTTGATTTGAATTTAAATAATATAATAAAAGATAAAAACAAATATACGCTTATTGATATGGAATGGAGTTCAAAAAAACAAATTCCTATTGATTATAATATATTTATAATTATTCAACTACTATGTGACAATATTCCTTCTATTAATGATTATTTTAGTAAAAAAGAATTATTTGACAGATATAATATTTCTGAAGATAAAATTGATTTATTCTTTAAAATAAATGATGAATTTTTTAATAATGAAAAAGATTGGTTAAATATTTATTTGAATAAACTATTTATAGAAAAGAATTCTGGAACAAAAATTCTAGATTATAAACAAAAATTAGATAACAA
>DUUN01000023.1 GCA_012841535.1 Gallicola sp.
CGAATTAAAGAAACCAAAGAGTGGTTAGGGGTTAAAAACTGACCTAAATTCGCACCAATATACTGACCTAATTTGGTATTGACATATACAATCATATTACAAAATAGAACTAGTTTTAACATTGATACTAAATTATGTCCTTTTCTTCCTTTTTCTTTAAAACTCAAGTATTTTTCGACTCCTGATTTATGAAATACTTCATCAAATGTTCTTGCTTCACTAGCAAAAGGTATTTTTATTCCTAATTCAAGTGGCAATTTTAATTCTTTTGCATTATAATATAGGTGGTGTAGTTGTCTTGTAGTCATGCATACATTATACCAAAAAACCGGATCTCTAACCAGACCCGGTTTTTATTTTTAGCAGGACTACGAATTTAATTCGTTACAGCCCCATTATAGTTTATGCTATATGTGTATTTCTTATTACCCACTGGGTCATTTTTATTTTTAACCAAAATAGATATATACCTAATGTAATAATTGATAATAGTAGCCACTTAATATAATTACCAAATAATCCACTACCAGTACCATCAAATCGCATTCGATTACCATCAATGATCGTATGCTCTGCATACCATCTTTCTCTAATAACTACTGCCCATGGGTATGCAATACCAAGTGTAAAGAATGTTATTAGAACAGTTAGTATACCTCTTCCGATTAAACCCAATAGTCCCCCTGTAAATTCAGATTCTCTCATGTTATAATACCTCCTTCCTTATTTAATTTTATTATTGTTTGATTAACTACTTTAATTGTATCCCAATAAAAGTAAGGAGGAATATATTAACATATTTTAAAATATTCTAAGTAGTAGGTATATAATAGTATTCATTGTCTATATATACTACTTCAACTTCTTAAAATAATTTGCGATTATTTTTTTGATATTTTTATTAAAAATTATTAAAATCGTGATTATCAGGACAGATATAGCGACTGAAATTAATCCATTAGTAATGACTCTTAAGAATATATTGGATATCGTATCAATTTTAAATATATTAAATAAGAATAGAGTTAGTATAAATAGTACTAACAATCCATAATTTACTATTTGATATCTTTTTACGCTTTTTTCAAAACCATACTTATACAATACATAGGGTTCAATCGGCATACAAATCGTTAAATTAGTTATAATTGTACCAATTAGTACTCCACTTATACCTAAAAACCTTACTAGTATTAAAGATAATATTAAGTTCAATAATCCCTCAGCAAGAGGCTTATATCTATCATAATAGAATGTTCCTGAAGCTTCTCTAAATATTATCATTGCTTGTCTCATAAAATTCATAAAATATGTAACAGTTATAAAAAAGACAATTGACTTATCTAATATTACCTCGGAGTTGAATATTATAGCTATTAGGTCATTTATTATTGCCCAAAATCCTAAAAAGAATACTAGAGCTATTATGAAATTTAAAAAGTATGCGAAAAGATACTGTTGGTGAAACTCGTCTTTTGTACTTTTAGCATATGACTGTCCGATAACAGAGGCAATAGATGTAAATATTAAGGATAAAACTGATATCATTCCAGTCATTATCAACATATAATTAGAATATCTTCCTAAAAATATGATAGATACAAATGCACCTATAATTATACTATCGGTTGTTGTTACAAGAAGTCCACCAATTTTATGCATAAAAATTGCTTTAGTTTTATTTTTTACTTCTTTTTTTACTTCTTTCGTTAACTCTTTATTTTTTGTTAAACCAAGACTATATTTCCTTTTAAAAATTATAGACGTTGTTATCCATTGTAATAAGTTTGATATTATTAAAGTTGTCAAAAATAAATTAAATGATTTAAATTTGATTAAAACAATAACTTGCAAAATTGATTCTAATATTAATCCTGAAGATCTAATGATTGAAGTTACGTAGTTATCCATATGTGCATTTATAAAGGCAGTCTTGTGAGCATAGATATATGTTATTAATGTTGAACTTAAAAATAACACATAAGTTAAGTATATATTATATGTACCTGTGTTCCCGTCAGCAAAGTATGGTATTAATGGAGTTATCGACAATCCAACCACTACTATTATAATCAATATTATTCTGTATATTTTTCTGTATAAATAATATAAACCTGAAATAGTATCTTGATCACCATTTACTATTGGTTTGTACATACTAAATGTTATTGCAGTTCCTATTCCTAACTCAGCTATAGATAAAAAACCTATAATACTTGTAAATAAAGAAAACAGGCCTGTGGCCTCTTCTCCTAATGTGTTAATTAAATATCTCCTAGCTATTAAACCAGAAATTAAGACTAATACTCTAAATATTGTTGATACTATTATATTAGTCATTGCTTTCTTTTTGTTCACAATTTATTCCTCAATATTTCAACAATTCTTTCACTAGCAAATCCATCACCATATGGATTAGAGGTTGTCGCCATTTTATTGTATAATTCTCTGTTTTCAAATAATTCTTTTAAATTATTATATATAACTTCTTGATCTGTTCCAACAAGTTTTAATGTACCTGCTTTAATTCCCTCTGGCCTTTCAGTTGTGTCTCTCATTACTAAAACTGGCTTACCAAGACTTGGTGCTTCTTCTTGTATTCCGCCACTATCTGTAATAATAATGTGTGATTTATTCATAAAATTATGAAAATCAATTACACTTAAAGGTTCTATAATTTTAATTTTATCTGAATCTCCAAATACTTCTTTAGCAGCATTTCTAACAATAGGATTAAAATGTATTGGGTATATTGCTTTAACATCATCTCTCTCATCTAACACTTTTTTTATTGCATTAAACATATTATACATTGGTTCCCCAAGATTTTCTCTTCTATGTGCTGTTATTAATAATAATTTATCTGAACCAATCCAATCAAATAGTTCATGATGATAATCCTCTTTTACAGTTGTTTTTAGTGCATCAATTGCTGTATTACCTGTAATATATATGTTATTTGGATTTTTTCCTTCTTTAAGAAGGTTATTCTTAGACATTTCTGTTGGTGCAAAATCTAATTTAGATAATATACTCACAGCCTGTCTATTAAACTCTTCTGGAAATGGTGAGTATATATCGTATGTCCTAAGCCCTGCTTCAACGTGTCCCACTAGTATATGTAAGTAAAATGCAGCAAGTGCTGTTGCATAGGTTGTGGATGTATCACCATGAACCAAAACTATATCTGGTTTTTCAATCTCAAGAACTTCTTTCATTCCATTTAATATATTAATGTTTATATCAAATAAAGTTTGTTTATCTTTCATTATATCCAAATTATACTTAGGTTCTATTTCAAAGATATCTAATACTTGCTGCAACATTTCTCTGTGTTGACCTGTTACACAAACAATAGTATTAATATCTTTATGCTTTTCTAATTCTTTTACTAATGGTGCCATTTTAATTGCTTCTGGTCTCGTACCAAAAGATAATAATATTTTTTTCATAACTTTATTACTCCATTTCTTTTTCAAATGTTTCTTATTAACTTTTTATATTTCTAAAATTTGTGACTATTATAGGCTTTATAGTTATAAATTTAAAAATATATTACTAATCATTTTCATTTATTATTTTTTCGATTTCTTTAATTGGATCTGAAAGTAATAGTAATTTTCCTAAATTACATCTATACTCCTCATAATTATCCATTATATGTCTTATTCCATTTATTATGGACTCTGTATCAAACATATCAACACATTTCCCTGAATTTGTTCTCTCGATTGTATATTTTAGTCCTGGAATATCATTTCCAAGTATCGGC
>DUUN01000717.1 GCA_012841535.1 Gallicola sp.
ACCTCATATACCTCCCATACGTTTATATTCGTTCAAATATATTATATGGGAAGAGTTGGTAAAGGTGGTACACTTTTTGATTGGCAAGCCTGTTTTATTGGTACATATTTAGTTTAGCATCTGCATATGGTTCTGTCCCAAATTGGCCTAAAATCAACTGGTTTAAAACTCTTCTTAGTAACGATAATATATATAAGCATAATTATTGCTCCTAGGGAAAACCTACTAAATGAAGTGATCACACCTGACATATTTGTTATATCAGTCACTATTTTACCAAAGTATGAACTTAGACTAAAAGATAATGCAGATAATAAAAGTATGATTAGACCCATTTTAATTCCCCCTGATTAATTGTCTCTTTATTTTATATCTATTATTAGTTTATCACAGATTAGAGAAATTTGTTCATGAAAATAAACCATCTACCCTTCTAGATGGTTTATTTGTGAAAATCATATATATTTATTAAATCTATTTTTAGATGAGTAATTCTGAAATAGCTACAGATATAGATACGGTTGCTCCTACCATTGGATTATTACCCATACCAATGAATCCCATCATTTCAACATGAGCTGGTACAGAAGAAGACCCAGCAAATATTGTATCAGCATACATTCTTGACATCATATCAGTATAACCATATGAAGCAGGCCCTGCAGATATATCATCAGTGTTCAGTGTTCTTCCTATTCCACCACCTGACGCACAAGCAAAATAAAACTTGCCTTTATCATTACATACCTTCTTATATGTTCCACAAACTGGATGTTGGAATTTTATCATATTTGTTGCATTTCCAGAAATTGAAATATCTACATCTTCCAGTTCCATTATAGATACACCTTCACGCATTTCATTTGACCCATAACATTTTATCTTTGCCCTTGGTCCATTTGAATATGGAATTTCTTCAACAACTTTTAGTTCCCCAGTACTTAAGTTAAATTCAGTCCTAACATAAGTAAATCCATTTATCCTAGATATGATTTGTGCTGCATCTTTTCCAAGGCCATTTAGTATAACTCTTAGCGGTTCTTTTCTAACCTTATTTGCAGAAATTGCTATTCCTATTGCACCTTCAGCTGCAGCAAATGATTCATGACCAGCAACAAATGCAAAGCATTTTAAATCTTCTTTTAGTACCATTGATGCTAATTCCCCATGCCCAATTCCAATCTGTCTTTCTTCTGCCACAGATCCTTCTATACAAAATGATTGTAGCCCTTCACCCAAAATATTTGCAATCTCACTCGGTTCTTTTTCTTTTTGTTTTATAGCTACAGCACTTCCAACTATATAAGCCCAACAAGCATCATCAAAGGATATAGGTTGAATATCTTTAACAATTTTAAATACATCCAAGCCTGCACTGTCACATATTCCTTTTGCTTCTTTTATTGATTTGATACCATTTTTATTCAAAAACTTAAGTATATTCTTTTCTCTAGTCTCAAGATATTCAAATTGTATTGTCATATTCATCTACTCCTTTCTTGGATCAATATATTTAACCGCTTCATCATATTGACCATATTTTGCTGTTGATTTTCCCAAAGCATCATTTGCATCCATACCTGAATTTATATATTCCATCATTTTGCCTAGATTTACGTACTGATAGCCTATTATTTCATCATCTTTATTTAAAGCTAATTTTTGTACATAGCCTTCAGTAAGTTCAAGGTATCTAGCCCCTTTTTGTAATGTACCATAGCTGGTTCCTACTTGACTTCTTGCTCCTGCACCTAAATCTTCGATACCAGCACCAACTAAAAGACCATTATCTGTAAAAGCTGATTGTGATCTCCCATAAACTAGGTTTAAAAATATCTCTCTCATAGACACATTAATTGCATCACAAACTAAATCAGTATTCAATGCTTCTAACAATGTTTTTCCTGGCATAATTTCAGCTGCCATAGCTGCAGATTGGGTAGCACCGCTACATCCTATTATCTCTATTAATGTTTCTGCTATAATACCTTCTTTTACATTTAAAGTTAATTTACATGCTCCTTGTTTCATGGCACAAGTTCCACAACCATGACTAAATCCTGAAACTTGTTTTATTTCTTTTAATTCATCATAATGCCCCTCTTGTGGTATTGGGGATGGTCCATGCTCTATAGCCCTATTAACGCAATACATATTGTTCAATCCTACTGTTGAATCCACTATTTATCCCCCTTTCAAATTTAGATAGATGGAAAACTAAACAAATTATCCATCAATCAAATTGTCAGTTTTAAAATTGATTTTCTATACACTTTCTTTTAATGAACTATTACTCTTTTTATTGAAATACTTTTGATAAATAACAACAAATCCACAAAAAGCTGCTCCAGCTAAGTCTGTTATTAGTCCTGCATCTATTAATAATAGGGCACCAATAAAACATATAATTCTTAACCATAAAGGCATAGTCTTTATTAAAAATCCCGATAACGATGATGCAAAGAAATATATACCAACTAATGCAACCCCTGCAGAAATCACAACTTCACTAATAGAGCCTTGACCTATTAATGCTGGGTTGTAAATGAAAAAGTATGGGACAATAAAGGCTGCTAAGCCCATTTTAAATGCAAGCCAACCTGTTGTATTTGGGTTCGTCTCCGCAATACCAGCCGCTGCATATGAAGCAATAGCCACTGGAGGTGTGATAGCTGACATGGTTGCAAAATAAAATATAAACATATGCGCTGCTATAGGTAAACATCCCATCTCAATTAATGCAGGTGCTACAACTGTTGATGTAATTATATAGGCAGCTGTTGTTGGTAATCCCATCCCTAACAGTATAAGTACAAACATTGACAGGACTAATGCTACGATTAAATTCCCCCCTGAAAGAGATACAATTAATCCAGCCAATTTATTACCTAAACCTGTTAGTGATAACATACCTATAATAATACCTGCACACGCACAAGCTGAAACTACACTTATTGAACCTTTAGCTCCAGATGCAAGCATTTGAAAAAACTGTTTTACATTATAACGAGTATTCTTTTTAAACATTGCAATTATGAAGCTTGAATATACTCCATATAAACCTGCTTTTATAGGTGTAGAACATTGAATTATTAATACATACATTAAAATAATAATCGGAATTGCTAAATGCCCATAATCTTTTAATACTTGTTTCGTTTCTGGAAGCTGTTCTTTAGGGAGTCCCAATAGATTTTTCCTAATTGCTTCACTATCAACCATGAAATATACAGAAGCAAAATAATATATTGCAGGGATTGCTGCTGCTGCTGCTATTGATAAATATGGTATTCCTAATGTTTCGGCCATGATAAAGGCGCCAGCACCCATGACAGGTGGCATAATCTGTCCACCAGATGATGCCACAGCACAAACAGCTGCCGCAAATTTCGGATCATATCCAGTTCTCTTCATCAATGGAATAGTAAAAGATCCAGTGGTTACTACATTACCTGCTGAACTACCTGATATCATTCCCATACCTGCACTTGCAAAAATTGCAGCTTTACCTGTGCCGCCACGATATCGCCCAAAAACAGCGGATGCTAAATCTATAAATAATCGCGCTCCTCCAGTACCTTCCAAAACAGCACCAAATATTACAAATAAAATCATATAAGTAGCCGAAACCCCAATTGATGTCCCGAAAATTCCTTCAAGTGAAAACGCATATGTCATTATTCTTGAGACTCCATAACCTTTGTGCCCCGCTGCACCTGGTATATATTGTCCCAAAAATCCATAGAGTATAAAGAAAATAGCTAAAATTGGCATTGCATTCCCATTACATCTTCTGGTTGTTTCTAATACTAGTAGCACCCCAATTGTACATAAAACAACTTCAAATGTGTGAGGTTTAAACTGCATATACAGAACTAAATCTGTTGAATTAAGTGCTATATATCCAAAACTGACCATAGTTAGAGCAATAAGTACCCCGTTAATTATATTGCCTAGTCTTTTGTTCTCAATTGAAAGTGGTTTGGATAATAAAATTAAAATTGTTGCAAATAATACATGATAAGTTCTGTAAGACCAGGTTTCCATTGGTTTGAATCCTAAAACAATTATATGAAATAGAGACATCGCAATACCAATCAATAGTATTGCTTTATTACGTAAGTCATAATTCTTTGTTTCCATTTATTACCACTCCTTCTATTTTTATCTGGTAATTCGCCTTAATTTTTAATGACGAATTACCAGATAAAAAAATTTGATGCTAATTAAATTAATCTTTTGGGAAATGCCAATCTTCTAGCTCTATTCCAATTTCCTCATAGTACTTTATTGCTCCTGGATGCAATGGAATTGTTATTGCAGAAACATTTTCTGCTAACATTGTCTTTCCACCCACATGTCCTTCTGCTACAGAAGGTTGTAATTCAAAAGCAGCTTTTGTAAGCATATATGCTACGTCATCATCCAGACTTTTATTGCAAATAACTTCATTCCATATAAACAATGTGTTATAATCTTCTTTTAAATCTTTATAGGTTCCAGCAGGAATTGAACCTAAAATATAATAAGGATATTCTTCCTGAATTTTAGCAATTTCTTCATCGGTTAAAGTTAGAAACTGAATATCATGAGTTGCTTCTAATTCCAACCGCGAATTATGTGGGAAACCTCCAACATCAACTGCGGCCTCTATAATATCGTCTTTCATATTTCCAATAACATCAGCCCATCCAAGTAATTGATCTTGTTTAGGTGTAATTCCTAGAACTCTGAATACATTGTGACCAACTACATCCCCACTACTTCCTGCTGGTCCATATCCGACAACTTTGCCACTTAGATCCGAAAATTTATTAATACCCTTACCTTTAATTGCAAAAGCTTGGAAAGCACTTGGATAAGTAGGGAATAGCCCACGGATATCAGGACTAGCATCACCTTCTGCCCACTCTGTACCATGAAAGGCTTCATATGAAGTACTATCTGTTACATGACCTATTTCAATTTGTCCACTTTGAAGAAGCCCAATATTTACTACAGGTCCCCCAGTAACTTCTGGTGATATTTCAAGATTTTCAACTCCATTATTTAATACTTGCGATAAAGTTGAACCAAATAGATACGATACGCCACCTATTGAAGCAGTCCCAAAACTTAATCTCGTCGTTTCTGGCATTGATAACCCTGTATCTACTGGAGCTGACGATACATCTGGTGTTTCAGGTGAACTAGTTGATGGTGTTTCATTGGCACCACATGCAGAAAGTAATATAGTAATTACTAACAAAATAGAAATAGTTGTAAAAGTTTTTTTAACATTTTTCATTTAAAATCCTCCTCATAATTAGATAATATTATTAAAATCATCTTATTGCTTTATATATTTAAACATCCCATGTACCTGTTAATGCTGCTTGTATACAACTATCCACATCCCCAAACCAAGTATTTAATGTATTTCCTCCTGGCGCATAGAATCCCATCTTTGCAGAGTTTGTTGCTAAAGTTTTAAAACCTAATGCTTCTGGAATACTAAGGACAGTACATAAATCTTGAGTTAATATACCGCCAGCTTCTTCAATTATGTCTAGATATCCAAGTTCTTTAGCAAGTGCTTTAGTTGGTATATTTGTGTGAACCCATAGTGTAACACCATCTTTTACCTTCTTACCTTCTAACAAATCTGCAACTTCTTTTATTTGATTTAATGAGAAGTGCGGACAACCAAGAGCTACATAATCAACTTCTTTGCTTTTACCTGAAGTTAGATTTTTGTATCCTTGAGATAACTTCTCTTCATCTATTATTATAGTTTCATATTCTTTACCTCCAAAAGCTTGCTCTAATGTTTGTGCTTCTGGTGTTACTCCAATTGCATGAAACATTCCCACTCCACCTGCTGAAGCCAATGCTGCTGAAAAATACACTAAGTCATCTGTAGTTGGTTTATCAATATTTTTAAATACAGGAATTTTCTCTCCAACCATCTTACCGACATAATTTCCAAGAGCACCATAATCCGCTATATCTTTAAGGTCTACTTGTACATCAAATAATATATCACCAAGTCTATTTTCATCTAAATGGAATCCATAGTTTGGTGTTCTACCTGTAATTCCTGCCGCCCAAGCACTTGGCCCACCTTCTCTGTTGTCTCTTGCACCTATAACTGAATTTGTAAATACTACAGCTGATGATTCAGCCCAGGCTATATGTTCACCAAATTTCGGTAAAAATCCATAATGATATGGTACACAACTTGATGTTCCAAAACATCCCATAGCTTCATAAGCATTTTCTATTCTTAATTGATGTTCTACCCAGTCATCAGGTAAGCCTAAATCCCTAGATCGGTCAACACCTACTACATTCATGGTTGTAGGGACTCGAACTTTACCACCTTTTCTGGCCATATCCTCTGCCCATTCCATACCAGCAATTCCATGGGACTTTAAAGATAAACCAGCACAGTGTGCACTCTTGACAGGGATTAATTTATCAGCCCCATATAGATTTCCTAAAGCGACGAGGATTTCCATTGCCTGTTGCACAACTTCACCTTGTTCTCCATTTAACATGGCTTGTTCTTCTTTATTTAAATACATAGTCATATTACTGGTCTCCTTTCTTTATAATCTCAATATAACCATCAACTGCATTTACTTTCACATAGTCTCCATTTTCTATTATGTCGAAAGGATTTTCTTCTAGGTGGTCCATTACTGGTATTTTCCCCATAATAGCTCCTACCGCTATAATTGTTTCCGTATTTAAATTAATCATCGCTCTTGGACCTGTTTTGTTTTTAGATATAGCATAAACAACATAAGATCCACCTGTACTACCTTTACCATATGGGAATATCAATATCTTATCTTTGATGGAGATACCTTCTAAAGAATGATTTTTTTCTAATATTTCGCCAGTATCTAAATTCACTCCAAAGTTAAATCCTATTGGTTCTGTACATATTAAAGCTTCTCCTTCTGCAATTCCACTACTAACAACTCTACCTTTGACTTTTTTATTCACTTAATATAGCCCCCTTTTCATTGTCTAGTCTTGAAATACGCTATCTCATTTAAAATTATTCTAGCTGTTCCTTAAATAAGCTAGGTCTTTAAAACTAATATTGCCACCTCGAATTTCAAGCTTTATTTTTTACATTTATGACACTTGCTGGATGCTCTATACAATTATTCTTGGTATCTTAAAGCTGTACATAATTCCATAGCAACTAATCACAGCCAAGAGACTTTAATTAACGCTAAAACGTTTCCAATCCCTTGAATATATCCCAAGAAATAATATGAAACAATTCCTTGATACAATTATCTATACCTTTCCTTGTATAATTAATGCAAGTGTAGTGCCAAGTATTATTATTATTTAAAAATCTTATTTAATGTTATTTCTAATGTTGTAATCCCAACAACCCTTGTTATTAATTTATTTGAAATTAGAATATTATTTTTTAAAAATATAGTTTCTTAAAGTTTTAGTTCCTTTTTGTTTCGTTTTGTCACTGCATTCCGTTTCATAACGTTCCAGTATTTCAATGTTTTTAAATTCATCTGTATAAGTTTTTCTCTTACTCATTTTACGGACACTTCCTTCCTCGGTTATTAGTATATATAAAACCTTATTTAGTGTCCATAGTTATATACTACCATCAGCTAAACAAACTAATAAGTATAAGGCTGTAATTATAAATCCTAATTTCCTTTTCCCTTTATTATCCATGTCTTCCTCCTAATTATAATTATTTCAAAACTGATTTTTTTACAAAAACATCTCCATTCATTATTGTCCTAGCCGTTCTATAAACTCCAATTTTCTTAAACTTAACACTTTTTTCTTTTACTTCAGCAATTGCCTCTACATCTAATGCTCCACTTGGATGCCCAATCCTGATAGTATCCTTGTTTCTTGATGCTTTATTTAATATATCATTTGGTATTGTACCTGGAATTCTGCAAGCAGCTCCAGTACATACAGTACCAGTTATAGGATATGCCTTATGCATTTTCAGCATAAATAATAGTCTTGAAACAATATCAATATTTTCCTTTTTTATCTCTTCCCCATTAATTGCTATATAATCTTGAGGTTTACTTACTATTGCAAAAAAAGGACTATATGGGGTCTCTATTTTTGCATCTTCTGCCTTATCTACTAAACCTATTAATCTACATACTTCCCCTCTTATTCTTTCAATTTCATCCATTAGTTCTTTATTACTTTCTATTTCCACAACTGTTTCAATTCCCTTCATACCTAATTCTTTAGCTTCTATAAATACTAATGGATTTCCTACATCTACTATTGAAACAATATATGTTTTGCCATCTACTATAATTTTATCTTTAACATTGTCAGTTGGTAGTAATTTTCCTTTTACTGTACCTATTACTTCAGACCAATCTATAGTTATTTTTGCACCTGTACCAGGTACACCATCTATTTTGAAGTCTCCTTCCACTCTAGCTTTTCCATCCTTTACAGGCACTTCTGCAGTGATAACGCTGTCTGAATTAGTTAAATGAATTTTCACTGTTGTAATTGGTTCAATAGCTTTGACCAAGCCCATATCAATTGCATATGGTCCTACAGCACTAGAAATATTTCCACAATTCCCTCCATAATCAATAAAAGGTTTCTCAAAACTAACTTGTCCAAATGTATAGTCTACATCGCAATCTGGTCTTGTTGACGGTCCAACTATTGCTAGCTTACTTGTTAAAACATCTGCTCCTCCTAATCCATCTATTTGTCTTACATCTGGGCTACCAAATATGGATAGGATAACCTTATCTCTTAATTCTTGTTCTTTTGGTAATTCATTATCCATAATAAATATCCCTTTACTAGTTCCTCCTCTTACAATGGAGCATCTAATTGTTTCCATTTCACTATGCATAACATCCCTCCTATTTTAAATACTTATCAAAATACTTCTCTTGGAATTCCTTATTTGGAAAACTTTCGTATTCCAAAACTTTTGAATCATGTCCTGGTAAAATATAATTAGAGTATTCTTTCATCTTGTTAATTGAATCGTAGTACTCAATTAAATTCACATGTATTCCTGATGGTGTGGGTACACCCCCCGTTGTATTTTCATGCCAGTTTTCTATTAAACCTACCATATCGCTTGCAATTAAATAGTTTCCTTCTTTTGTATTCACTAGTACACTCTGAAATCCTGGTGTATGTCCTGGTGTATATAGCACTTTTATACCTTCATATATTTCCTTATCTCCATCAACCACTTCAAAGTTAACCATAGATTTAATCCAATTTGGAGTTAATCCTATTTGATAAGATTCATAGTAAACATAATGAGAAGGGATTGGATTTATTGCAAATTCTAATTCTTTTTTCTGAACTATTATTTTTGCATTTGGAAACAAATGATTATTAAAGCTATGGTCCCAATGTAAGTGTGTATTTATTATTAAATCTACATCTTCAGGTTGTACTCCTAGTTTTTTAACAGCATTTACTGGTTCCATATCTTTTTCCCTGATTAAGCCATGGTGATATTCCTCTGCCCACTCCTCTCCAGAACCTCCAGTATCCACTAAAATGTTCTTTTCATTACCTTTAATTAGATACATTAGTATTGGAGATTTTAACTTTTCTCCTTGCCCTTTTTGATAAGAAAAATTGGATTTTCAGCACCTTTAAAAATTCCAGCACATATTGGATATATTTTGTATGTCTTCATTTTACCTACCTCTTTCACCTCTTAAATATACTTAATTTTTTGAACATTATCTCCATTATTTTTTGCTAGTTGTTTTTTTAGATTACTTACCAAGCCACCATCTTCAATAATTTCTAATAGATGACTCGGTATAGCACTACATTTATATGAATCTCCAGTTGTTAGATTATTAATAGTCCCGCTTTCGACTTCTATTTCTAGGATGTCATTATCATTAATTTTGTCAACTTCTTCACACTCAATTGGAATCAAACCTATGTTAATACAATTTCTATAAAAAATTCTTGCAAAAAACTTTGAAATTACTACAACTATCCCTAAGTGTTTTAATGTCAGTGGAGAAGTTTCCCTACTTGAACCTGAACCAAAATTGCTCCCACCTACCATAATATCGCCCTTTTGTACTTTATTTGGAAATTCAGGATCTATATTTGTCATTGAGTACTTTGAAGCTTCTTCTATGCTTAATTCCATATATTGAGGTGGGGATATAATATCCGTATTAATATTATCACCATATTTTAATACTCTTCCTTTTATTTTCATAAATTTCCTCCTATAATAATTCCCTAGGATCTGTTATCCTCCCAGTTATAGCTGCTGCTGCCACGCTCATAGGCGAAGCTAAATATACATTCGATTCTCTGCTACCCATTCTTCCTATGAAGTTCCTATTAGTAGCTGATATACAATTTTCACCTGCAGCTAATATACCAGAATGTAGACCGACACAAACACCACATGTAGGAGCCAAGATTGTAGCCCCTGCCTCAGCAAGTATATCTAATATTCCTTCTTTAGAAGCTTTTATCCAAACCTCTTGCGAGGCTGGCGAAACAAGAAACCTAAGATTCTTCGCAATCTTTTTGCCTTTTATAATTCTGGCTGCTGATTCTAAATCTTCAAATCTACCACCAGTACATGAGCCTAAATATGCTTGATGTATAATTGTCTCATTAACATCTTTTATTTCCTTTACATTATCAACTTCATGAGGACAGGCAACTAAAGGATTTAAAGTAGCAGCATCAAACTTTAATTTTTGACTATAGTAGGCATCTTTATCACTTTTATAGCCAGTAAATCCATTCTTATTTCCTGTTGATTTAATAAAATCTAAAGTCTTTTCGTCCACTTCCATAAGTCCTACCTTAGCTCCCATCTCAATAGCCATATTGCTTATACACATTCTTCCATCCATACTTAAATTTTTTATAGCTTCTCCTTTATATTCAATAGCTTTATAGGTAGCTCCCGAATGTCCAATTTCTTTAATTGTTGCTAATGAAATATCTTTTGCCATTACTCCATCTTTTAAATTATTATTCCATTCTACTGAAATAGTTTCAGGAACTCTTAACCAAGTTCGACCTGTTAATAAAACACCTAACATTTCTGTAGAACCAACACCAGTAGCGAATGCACCTAAGGCTCCTCCCATACATGTATGAGAATCTGTTCCTAGTACAATAGTTCCTGGTAAAACATGAGCATTTTCAGCCATTATCTGATGACAAGGTCCAATAAATTCATAATAGCTATCTATATTATGGCTATTTGCCCAATCTCTAGTATACTTTACTATTTCTGCTTGTTTAATATTTGCTGGCGGAGTATAGTGATCAGAAATAATTACAACCTTATCTTTATCCCATACTTCATCCTTTATATCCTTCATTCTTTCTGCAATTTCTACCCTTGGACCTAATATATCATCCATCATTGCTTTATCCACATCTACCCAGACAATGTCACCAGCACTGACATCGTCCGTATTAGAAGCTCTAGCAATTATTTTTTCAGATATTGTTTTCCCCATATTTACCTCCCTGTATCATCAATGTATCGATTACTTAGCGTTTACAAATATCGCTTTCTATATTAATATGGTGACCGCTATAATTTCCTTCAATTACTGATTTTTCATATTTAGCAACTTCAAGTAGTTTATCAAAGTCAATTCCTGTATCATATCCATCTTGGTTTAATGCATATACTAAATCTTCACTAGACGTATTTCCACTAGCTCCAGGAGCAAAAGGACATCCTCCTAGTCCTCCCAAAGATGTTTGGATACTATCAGCACCATTTTCTATTGCAATATATGTGTTTAATATCCCCATATTTCTAGTATCATGTATATGTGCCCCAAATGTACAATCTTTGAATTCACTTTTTACAGTTCTAAATACTTTTTCAACCTGTTTTGGATATGCTTTTCCAATTGTATCACATAGCATAAAAGATCTAATTCCCATATCATATAATTTTTGTATTAATGCTATTAAATCCTCCAACTTCATTTCTCCTTCAAATGGACAAGCAAATGCAGTTGCTATATCTATTGTTAATTTTAACTTTGGAAAGGTTTCTTTTATTTCTTTTATCTGACGCAATGATTCTTCCACGGTCTTATTTACATTGGCCTTGTTATGTGTTTCACTCAAGGAAATTACTGGACATACTTCTTTTAGTCCTAATTCAACAGCTGTTCTAGCACCATATAAGTTTGGTACCAATGCAAATAATTCAACGTCAGGGTATCTTTTTAGACAAGATTTGATAACTTCTTGGGCATCTCTCATTTGGGGTATTGCTTTAGGACTTACTAATGAAGTTATCTCTATTTTTTTATATCCCGCACTAACAATTCCATCTATTATTTTTAATTTTATATCTGTCGGAATAAATTCTTTCACATTTTGAAACCCATCTCTAGGTCCAATTTCTTCCAATTTTATTTTAATTTCAATCACCTCTATTGATTTAACTTCCAAGTAACTATAACAATTTTCTAATTATTAAAAAACATCTTTATTTAATAATTCTTCATATTCGTTTTCATCAATATCCAAATACTCTTTTAAAACACTTTGAGTATCTTCACCTAATAGTGGTGATGCCTTTCTCACCTCTATCTTGTTGTTAGTTAATTTTATATGATTGTTAGTTAATTTTATCTTTCCAGCTACTGGATGCTCAGTTTCAACAAACATTTCCCTAGCTCCTGCAATATGTGGATCTTTTACAACTCTATCAATAGTATTTACAGGTGCAGACGGGATTCCTGCTTCTAATAATATCTCTACAACATCATCAATGTTTCTTTCAACTGTCCATTTTTCAATCACAACTTTAAGTGTAGCATGATTGTTAACCCTATCAATATTATGTTTATATTTTTCATCCTCTAATTCTGGATCCTTGATAACTTCCTTTAACAGACCAAATAATTTATCGTTTCCACATGCTATGACAACCATTCCATCTTTGGCACGGAAAGTATCGTATGGAGCAACAGCTTCATACCTATTTCCTATTCTAGTTGGAACCCTTCCTGTACATAGATAAATCATATTAATAATCTCTAAAGAAGACACCATGGAGTCAACTAAGGCAACATCAACCATTTCTCCCCTACCTGTTTTTAATTTATTGATATAAGCAGCTAAAATTCCAACAGCACAACTTACCCCTGCCATTACATCAGCAATCGCTGTCCCAGTTCTTGTAGGTGGAGAATCTGCCCATCCAGTAGTACTCATTAACCCGCTCATCGCTTGCCCAATTATGTCATAACCCGCTCTTTGTGAATAAGGTCCATACTGACCAAACCCTGACACTGCTCCATAAACAATTCCTGGATTAATTTCTTTTAACGCATCATAATCAAGCCCTAATCTTTTCATAACACCTGGTCTGTAATTCTCTACTACTATATCTGCTTTTTTCACTAAATCTTTAAATATTTTCTTACCTTCCTCAGTCTTTAGATTAAGCGTTATACCTCTTTTATTTCTATTTAAATTCATGAAATAAGCACTTTCTCCATTTACTTGAGGAGAATTTGCTCTAGAGTCATCGCCTCTTCCTGGCATTTCTATTTTTATTACTTCAGCACCCATATCAGCTAGCAACATAGTACAATATGGTCCTGCCAAGACTCTCGATAGATCTAATACTACAACTCCGTCTAATAATCCTTTAGTCATATCTTAACTGCCTCCTTTATTATTGTTTCAATTATATTAGTTGCAAAATCGATGCCAAGTTTTAAAATATCTTTATATTAATTCAAAGAAATTTGTAAGTGTTGAAATCACTCAAAGTTTTAATTATTATTCAAATAGATTGCATGAAATAATTTATTATTAAAATTTAACATCTTTTTTTGTTTCTAAATGTATTATTTTGTTCCATCTAATTGTTTCATCATGTTCCGGGCATAGAAAAACTAAGTTTTAGAACACTTGAAACAAATTGTATATTGAGTTCTAAAACTTAGTATTGTAAATTTCATCTATATTTTTATAAATCATATTATACTTTTATATCATATTTTTTCATCTTTCGCCATAGTGTAGTCCTACTTATCCCTAAAGAATCAGCAGTGTTCTGAATAGATAATTTATTTTCCTTTAGAGCATTTAAAATGTTATTTATTTCCCATTGTTCAATATCAACCTCATCATTATCTTCATTATCTTCAATTGGATTAGATTGTTTATAGTACAAATTATTCACGCCATTTTCATTTGCTAGATTTCCTATCAGGTGTTCAATCTCATTTGGATTTTCATGATATTTCAACAAAACTGACATACGTTCTATAAAATTTTCTAACTCCCTTACATTTCCATACCAATTATGGTTTTCAACCTTCTTCATTATCTCATTAAATCCACTTTTATATCTGCGACTCTTCTCTCCTAAAAATCTTTCAAAGAAATATTTGCTAAGTATCTCTATATCTCCTTTTCTATGTCTTAGGGGAGGTACATGCAAGTTAAGTACACAAATTCTATAAAATAAGTCTTCTCTAAACCTATTCATTTTAACTTCTTGCCTTAAATCCCTATTTGTAGCAGTTATAACTCTAACATCTATTGGAATTGTCACATTAGATCCTATTCTTCTAATCTGCTTTTCTTGTAAAACCCTTAGAAGTTGGGCCTGGATCTCCACTGGTATTTCCCCGATTTCGTCTAGAAATATAGTCCCCTTATGTGCTAATTCAAATAGTCCAATCTTCCCACCTTTCGATGCACCTGTAAAGGCTCCTTCTTCATATCCAAAGAGCTCCGATTCCAACAAACTCTTTGTTAATGCAGCACAATTTATAGCTACAAATGGGCCATCTTTTCTATTGCTTGAATTATGTATACTTTGGGCAAAGAGTTCTTTACCTGTGCCTGTCTCCCCTTGAATCAATATTGTAGAATCAGACTTAGCATAGCTCTTAGCTATTTCTATTGTATTTTTTAAGGAATTCGAATTTCCTTTTATGTCTCTGAAATTATATTTAGCTACTAGGCCTTTGTCTGCTAACCTTCTCCTGATTTTATTTTCATTTTCTTGGATTATTTTTATATCTTGAAATGTTGCCACGACACCCTTAACTTCATTTTCTACTATTATAGGTACCCTATTGGTAGATACTAAAGTACCATTTATGTCTATCAGCTGATTTAGCTCTGCTTCCTCTATAGGAAACATTTTCGTATTCTTGATAACATCATTTATATGCTTTCCTATTGCATAACCTGGCGCTACTTTTACGATTTTTTCAGCAATTGGATTTATTACATCAATTATTCCCTTTTCATCTATAGCAATTATAGCATCGTGGGTGAAATTTAGGACCGCCTTGTATCTTTCAAGCTGTATTTGCAATTCTTCTTGTTTTTTTAACTCTTCTTTCTGTACCAATAATATTTGTTCAGCAGTTTCAATAGCTGTTACTATGGAGGTTTCTGTATTCTCTATGGTAATATGCTCTAAATTATAGATATCAGCATATTTTTGATTCATAGATCCACCAATTCCTAACACAGCACCATCACGTATTGCCTGTTTTGTGATTTCCTCGCTATCCTTATCAGTTTTGAAGGTATAGTACTTAGCATTGATCCCTAACATTTTACATACGGTTTTTACTTCTTCTGTCATTTCATCATAAGAAAAAAAAGCGATTAATCCATCATATTGCTGGGCTATTTCAATTGCCTTAATATAATCCGATAAAACAGTATTTATGGCAACTACTTCTACCCCGATATTGGCATTACGGATGGCAACAGCAGTTCCTTTTCTGCTGATAATAATCCTAGTCCCACATTTTGCTAGTTTTTTTGCAATCCTTAACGCATCATCAATTGCATCAACTTTAGGATTTGATAAATACACTTCTATATCATCATTTCTTTCCTTAATTATACTTTTAGTCTTCTTCTCTAATTCAATTGTAGGAGCTATTAATGCAATTTCTGTAGATTGTTTATCCATATTATTAGATTCCTCCAATTTTTAATATCTACTATATAATATATCATAAGTACAAAAAATAAAAAATAGCCTAGATAAAAGGCCACCGAAAAATTATACTTTATTAGTGCTCTTAAATATAGGCTATTTTTATTAATCTAATATTCTTCTTAAGAACTCCTTGGTCCTTTCTTCCTTAGGATTATTAAAGATCTGCTCAGGTGTGCCTTCTTCAGCAATTACTCCCTTGTCCATGAAGACTACCCTGTCTGAAACATCCCTGGCAAACT
>DUUN01000465.1 GCA_012841535.1 Gallicola sp.
AATTTTAGCATTTTTAAAATATGGAGGCAATGTGGTCATAGGTCTTTTGAAATAATATAAGAGTTCTAGGTTATTTAAGTGGTAGACCTGCTTAACACTTATATATTGAAAAATTCCTTTTTATACTGTCACAAAAGACCTTAGAAAAAGGTTTCTATTATAAAGGGGGGGAAGTATGAAAAAATTGTCCTTGCTGGTTTTAACAATGTTCTTTTTTGTAGTATTAGTTAGTTGTAGGGATGGAATAACCGGAAATGATAGTATTAGTGATAATGTTAATAATAATAAGATAGAAGATATTAATTTTAAATATTGGAATAGGGACAATAGTGATGAGTATTTTATTGTAAAGTATAATGGAATAGAAGAGGATTTTAATCATATAATTGAAGAATTAAAAAAGGAAAAAGCTGAAGAATCATGTGAATGTATAAGGGAACACAATTTTCAAAGTGGAGATATTATACTTTCTTTTGATAATCCTTCTAAGAATAAAATGCATATAAGAGTTAAGGAAAAAAATATGTATAAAGATTACTATTTGAATACAGATAGTAAATTAGTAAATAAGATACAGGATTTCTATAATAAATCTATGGATAGTATTAAAAATAATAGTACTGAAGTTGTAGAAGTAAAAGATGAGAAAATACTAATTAAATTTTATAGTTTATGTTTAAGAAATGGTTATGTAGCTTTAGAAAGTTATGAAAATAAGGACATAATAGATTTTGAAAAATGTTTAAATAAACTAAAGGAAGAAAGGATATTTCCAGATACTGTTAAATTAGTAAAACCCGTTGGCATAAATAAAGGTAATATTGAATTATTAATATCTAAGGAGGTCCTAGACTCAGAATTAGGAGAAAATAAATTCGTAATTTTACTTGAAAATGGCAAAGAGTATACTTATGAATTAAATAATGAAGATTTATTTAAAGATATTAAAAAAACCTATGAAAGAATACTATTGGAAAAAGAAGCAGTTGAAGAAATTGATAATTTGTATAGGTAGAATATAGTTTTTTAAAGTAGGTAAGTTACCTACTTTTTTTATGTAAAATTATAAATAATCAAATAAGTTAGTAGGAGTTACTATTAATTTAAAATATAAATAAATGCAAAGATATTTAAATATATTCAAAAAACTGAATAAATATGTTTAAATTCATTTAAAAAGGTTATATATATTTTGTATGGAATTGTAATAGTTACAAAAATACATACATTATAAAATAGTTATAATTAAGGAGGTATCTTCAACATGACAGCAGGTTGTGGAAGACCTACATTAAAGAATGCTCCAGTAGAGGAGAAAAAAGAATTAATTGTAGAAGAAAATATTAAGGAGGAACAAAGCATGATTAAAGTTGGTAAACCAGCACCATTATTTACAGCACCAGCATTTTACAATGGTGAAATGACAGAAGTAAGTTTAGAGGATTATAGAGGAAAATGGGTACTATTATGTTTCTATCCAGGAGACTTTACTTTTGTCTGAGCGACTGAAGTGTCAGCAGTTGCTGCAAAAAATGACGAGTTTAAAGATTTAGATGTACAAGTACTTTCAATGAGTGTTGACTCAACATTTGTACACAAGGTATGGAACGATCAAGAGTTATCAAAAATGGTTGGAAAAGATATTCCATTCCCAATGCTATCTGACCAAGGTGGAGCTATAGGTAAAATGTACGGTGTTTATGATGAAGAAGGTGGAGTAGACACTAGAGGTAGATTTATTATAGATCCAGATGGAAATATTCAAGCATTTGAAGTATTAACTCCTCCAGTAGGAAGAAATGTTTCAGAAGCTTTAAGACAAATTCAAGCTTACCAATTAGTAAGAAAAACTGGTGGTGGAGAAGTTACTCCTTCAGGTTGGCAACCAGGCAAGAAAACCTTAAAACCAGGTACTGGATTAGTTGGTAATGTATGGAAAGAATGGAAAGTTGAAGACGCATTTTAAGACTAATTGAAAAAAAGTAGGCATATTAATATGTCTACTTTTTTAATGTAATATTATATAGCAGTCCAACCACCGTCAACATTAAGTAATTGTCCAGTTGTATAAGATGAAAATTCAGATGCAAAATAGATTACTGCTGTGTCTAATTCTCCTTTAGAGCCTGTTCTTCCCATAGGACAATATGTTCCGACTACTGTATCAAAAGCATCATTGGACAATACATCTTTAGTCATTTCAGATTCAAAATATGCTGGTCCAATTGCATTTACTGTAATGCCTTCTTTAGCCCATTCATTAGCAAGGGCTTTTGTCATCATAAAGACAGCTCCTTTTGTTGTAGCATATGCAGTCATCATATTTGAATGAGGCATAGCAACTCTAGAATGAATAGAACCTAGGTTTATAATACGTCCATAATGGTTTTTCTTCATTATTTTACCAACTTCTCGAGCTACTTTATAAACACCATCAATATTTGTTCTCATCATTTTTTCCCAAACTTCATCGCTCATAGTATCGGCAGGTTCACCTAAACCTAAACCGGCATTATTTACTAATATATCTATTTTTCCATAGTGTTTTTCTATATTAGATACTGCGTTTTTTATGTCCTCTGTTTTAGTAACATCACAAGTTTGAACAAATACTTCATAGCCCTTTGACTCTAAATCTTTTTTTACTCCTTCCAATTTTTCAGCCCTTCTTGCTATTAAAGCAAGTTTTGCTCCTTGATTACCTAGTGCATTGGCAAATTGAACTCCTAATCCGCTAGAAGCGCCAGTTATTAGAGCAACTCTTCCAGTTAAATTGAAATAATCTTTCATTTTTTCCTCCTAGTACATTGAAAGTTGTTTATGTTTACGACTCAATTATATATCTGAATAAAGTAAAATGCAATAATTATTAATAATATATCATACTTAACATAGAACATTGAAAATAATAAGGACATTAATTAACAATATATATTTATATGTGAGCAATAAAAAATAGTGTCAATGGATTAATTTCCATTAACACTATAAATTATAGAGCTAAAAAAACTGCAATTAAGCAGTTTTTACTAACTTTTCTTTCTTACAATTCTTCTTATTCCTCTAGTTTTATCTAGTAGTGAGCTAAGGGATATATCTAAATTTATATTGTAGATAAATTTACCTAAAAGTTTCGACATATCAACATGTCTATACCAAGGTTTAGATTTAATTGATTCAGGAACATAAGTAAGGTTTGTTGAATATACAGCATCTAGTAATCCTTTTTCATAATATTCATCAAATTTACTAGGTCCTTCAGTAAATAAGGCAAAACTTACTGCTGCATAAACTCTTCTGGCTTTTTGAGCTTTTAATTGTTCAGCAATATCTAAAACCGATTCTCCTGAAGCTATCATATCATCTACTATTAAAATATCTTTTCCTTCAACATCCTTACCTATATATTTATGTTCAACAATAGGGTTTTTTCCGTTTACAATTCGACTATAGTCCCTTCTTTTATAAAAAAGACCAATATCTTGTTGTAATACATTTGAATAATAAACAGCTCTATCCATGGCGCCTGTATCAGGACTTATAATGATAATATTTTTATTATCCAATTCTTCATCGGATATATTTTCCCTGCATAAAAAATCCTTTACTATTTCAGCAGTAGGATAAATATTTTCAAAAGATAATAGTGGAATAGCATTTTGTACATTTGGATCATGTACATCAAATGTATAAATTCCGTTTACACCCATATCTTCAAGTTCATGTAAAGCCATTGCACAATCTAGAGATTCTCTAGCCTTTCTTCTGTGTTGACGACTACCATACATTAAAGGCATAACTACATTAATTCTTTTAGCCTTACCATTTATAGCAGAAATTACTCTTTTAATATCTGCAAAGTGTTCATCTGGAGCCATTCTGTTTTCAGAGCCAAACATTTTATAAGTAACTCCATAATTACCAATATCAGATAAAATAAATACATCTTTACCTCTTACAGATTCATTAATTTGAACTTTAGCTTCACCGTTAGAAAAACGAGTTTCCGTAATATCTACTTTGAAAGTGAAATCTGGATCATCAATATTATATCTTCTCTTTAATTCGGCATCTACTTTCTCTCCAAAATCCCAAATATTTTTCATAACAATTAATCCCAATTCTCCTAGTGGGCTAGTGCTAAAAACTTCCTCAGACATGCGTGTAACTACCTCCATAATATTATTTTCATATTTAGAATATCATATAAGAAATATATAAACAACCGAATAAGTCACATAAAATAGTTGACAAATTTTATATATAATTGTGTATTTTCTAAAATAAAACATAATACTTATTGGGTATAATTAAGAATAGTTTAATAATTTTATGTTATTATATAATTATGGATAAAAAAATAGATGATTTCTACTATATGAGGGAAGCCATAAAAGAAGCGATGAAAGCCAGGAATAAAGAAGAAATCCCTGTAGGATGCGTAGTAGTTAAGGAAAATAAAATTATCGGTAGGGGGCATAATTTAGTAGAAAGTAAAAATAACCCTTTAAAACATGCAGAGTTAATTGCTATTGAAAGCGCTGCTAAGAAAATTAATAGTTGGAGACTTCATGGCTGTACTCTATATGTTACATTGGAACCTTGTGCAATGTGTTCAGGGGCCTTAGTTTACTCTAGAATAGACAGACTTGTTTTTGGAGCCTATGATTACAAAAGGGGCTATTGTGGTTCTATTGAAAATCTACCTACTAGGAAAGAATTAAATCATAAAGTAGAAATTCTTGGTGGGATAATGGAAGAAGAATGTCTGTTAATTATACAGGATTTTTTTAAAAAATTAAGAATGAGAAACAAGGGTAATTAAGTAAGATTTTTTCTATTTATTGTAATATCCTACAAAAATTATCTAGATGGAGAAAAAATGAATAGGTACTATACACTATCGGACTATTTTAAGGAAAAATATGGTTATAAAATTTTAAAACTATCTGTAAATGGAGGTTTTACTTGCCCTAATAGGATTAATGGTTTAAAGGGCTGCTTATTTTGTAGTGATTTAGGTTCTGGTGAATTTGGAGAAGATTCTAGTCTTAGTATAAGAGAACAAATAGTAAGGCAAAAAAACTTTCTTAAACATAAAAATAAAGCAAATAAATATATTGCATATTTTCAAAGTTTTACTAATACCTTCGATAAAATAGAAAATTTAGAAAATAAATATTATGAAGCATTAAATTGTGATACAATAATAGGATTAGCAATAGCGACTCGTCCCGATTGTATAGATGATAAAGTAATTGATCTATTAAAGGAAATTAATGAAAAATATGAGTTGTGGGTAGAACTTGGATTTCAAACAAGTAATGCTAAAACAGCAAACCTAATAAGACGAGGGTATGATAATTCTGTTTTCATAGATGCTGTAGGAAGATTAAATAGTGCAGGAATAAAGGTTGTAAGCCATTTAATATTTGGTTTACCCAATGAAAATGTAGAGGATTGGGTTAATAGTGTAGACTTTATTTCTAAGATGAATCTTTGGGGAGTTAAATTTCATAGTCTATATATTCAAAAAAATTCGGATTTATATAAATATTATTTAGAAAATAACTTTAAAATTATTAGTAAAGATGAATATACAGACATGGTATGTAGGGCAATTAGTTTAATACCAAAGAATTATGTAGTGCATCGTTTAACAGGAGATGCAGATAAAACACAATTGTATTTGCCAAAATGGTCAGCAGATAAATTGTCGGTAATTGGATTAATACAAAAAAAGTTAAAAATTAAGAATATTGTACAAGGTATAAATTATAATTATTAACTTGTTGACAGGAGGGGTTAAATGGAATTGCATATGGGTTTAGACGTGGGCTCAACTACTGTTAAGCTCGTCATTATAGATAAGGATAATAATTTAAAATATAGTGTTTACAAAAGACATAAGTCAAATGTTGAAGAAACTGTTAAAAATGTATTAACAGATGCATATAAGCAGTTTGAAAATGAAGATGTAACTATTATGGTAACTGGTTCCGGTGGAATGTTTGTTGAAAAATACTGGAATATGAACTTTATTCAGGAAGTAGTTTCAGGGACTACAGCTATTAGAACCTTAATTCCGGAAACGGACGTTGCTATTGAATTAGGTGGAGAAGACAGTAAAATCACCTATATTAGCGGTAGTGTTGAACAAAGAATGAACTCAATATGTGCTGGTGGAACGGGAGCTTTTATTGATCAAATGGCTTCTTTAATTGAAACAGATGCTGCAGGCTTAAATGAATTGGCAAAAAACTATAAAAAAGTTTTTCCAATTGCCTCTAGATGTGGAGTTTTTGCAAAAACCGATATACAGGCATTAATAAATCAGGGAGCTTCTAAAGAGGATATTGCTGTTTCTGTATTTCAATCAGTAGTTAATCAAACAATATCTAACTTAGCATGTGGTAGACCAATTCGAGGTAACATTGCTTTACTAGGTGGACCGCTACATTTCTTGTCTGAGTTAGCTGAACGCTTTAAGGAAACCTTAGGAGAAGAGGAAAATAATTTTATTGTTCCAGAAAACTCTCAAGTGTTTGTAGCTATTGGAGCTGCAATTGCATCAAAGGAGTTAGAGTCAGTTCCATTTAAAGCTATTATAAATAAAATAAATGAAAAGGTTGAAGTAGAAATAGACACTGAAAATATACTTGAACCCTTATTTGAAAACGAAGAAGAATTAAAAGACTTTAAGGAAATTCATAAAAATGAAAAGGAAAAATATGCTGATTTAAGTACTTATGAAGGTAATTGTTATTTAGGAATAGATGCAGGTTCAACAACATCTAAAGTTGTTTTAATAGATGAGGATAATAATATTTTATACACTCACTATGCTAACAACCTAGGTAAGCCTTTAGAATTGGTAATTGAAGTTTTAAAGGATATATATGGAAAATTAAATAGCAAGGCTAGAATTGTATCTTCCGGTATAACTGGTTATGGGGAGGATTTTATAAAAGCGGCTATTGGTGTTGATGTTGGTGAAGTGGAAACCATCGCTCATTATAGAGCAGCAAAATTTTTCGACAAAGATGTTGATTTTATTCTTGACATTGGTGGTCAAGACATGAAAGCAATGCATATTACTGATGGAATAATAGATTCTATACAATTAAATGAAGCGTGTTCATCAGGTTGTGGCTCATTTATTGAAACATTTGCAAAATCTTTAGGATTAACTGTTGAGGAATTTCAAAATGAGGCCTTAAAATCTAAACATCCGGTAGATCTTGGTTCAAGATGTACTGTATTTATGAACTCCAAGGTAAAACAAGCACAAAAAGAAGGGGCTACTGTAGCTGATATTGCAGCTGGACTATGCTATTCAGTAATTAAAAATGCCATTCAAAAGGTAATAAAAGTAAGAGACCCTAAAAAACTCGGTAAAAACATTGTTGTTCAAGGTGGAACATTTTATGGTGATGCTATTTTAAGGGCTTTTGAAAAAGTTACAGGTAGGGTTCCAACAAGGCCTAATATTGCCGGTTTAATGGGAGCAATGGGAATGGCCTTAATAGCCAAGGAAAAATCTACAGGAGTTTCAACTTTAGCTGATGAGGAATTTATAAATAATTTTTCCTATACGCAAAAACAAACAAATTGTAAACTCTGTAGTAATCAATGTGCCTTAAGTATTAATATTTTTTCAAATGGAAAAAAATATATAACAGGTAATAGATGTGAACGTGGAGCTGGTATTAGAATTTCTGAAAATGATAAATTACCTAACCTTTACGAATACAAGTATAATAGATTATTTAATTATTATGAAAGTTTACCTGAAGAAAAAGCTATTAAAGGTAAGGTTGGAATTCCGAGAGTACTAAATATGTATGAAAATTATCCTTTCTGGCATACATTTTTTACATCACTAGGTTATGAAGTTATTTTGTCAGGACCTTCCAGTAGGGAGATGTATGAAAGGGGAATTGACTCTATTACAAGTGAAACAGCTTGTTATCCGGCTAAAATGGTACATGGTCATATTGAAGAGTTAATAGAAAAAGATGTAGATTTGATTTTTTACCCTTCAATTTTCTACGAAAAACAGGAATATAAAAATGTAGATAATAATATTAACTGTCCGGTAGTAACTGGTTATCCTGAAGTAATAAAAAATAATTTAGAAAATCTAGTAAATAAAAATATAAAATTTAAAAATCCATTTTTATCTTTACAAGACAAAAAAAGATTGGCTAAAAGATTAATAGAGGAACTAGAAGATGAAAATCTAGAAGCTAAAAATATAAGTAATGCTGTAGATAAGGCTTGGGATGAGCTTGAAAAATTTAGAATGGACGTTAAAGAAGAAGGTAGAAGAGCTCAGGAGTATTTAAAGGAAAACAACTTAAAGGCAATAGTTCTTGCTGGTAGACCATACCATATTGATCCAGGTATAAATCATGGAATTCCTGAATTGATATTATCATTAGGATGGGGAGTTTTGTCAGAAGATAGTATTCTTACTTACGATGATGATATAGACGGAGAATTAAGGGTTTTAGACCAATGGGTATACCATTCTAGACTTTATAGGGCAGCAAAAGTTGTTGGAGAAAGGGAAGATTTAGAGTTAGTACAATTAAATTCCTTTGGTTGTGGAATAGATGCAGTAACAACAGACCAAGTAAATGAAATTCTAAAATCCTATGGAAAAATATATACTGTAATAAAAATAGATGAAGTTTCTAATTTAGGAGCTATTAAAATTAGATTAAGGTCTTTAACTCAAGCTTTAAAAGATAGAAAGTTTGTAAAACCTAAAAACATCCAAGTGCCAAAGAAGGTTTCTTTTACAAAGGAAATGAAGAAGAAACATACTATTCTAGCACCACAAATGGCTCCAGATCATTTTGAAATAATGCAGGCTGCCTTAGAAGCTGAAGGATATAAATTTGAGTTTTTAAAAACTGTAGACTCCAAGGTTATAGATGAGGGTTTAAAATATGTAAACAATGATTCCTGTTATCCGTCAATTACAGTCGTAGGACAAATGATGGAGGCAGTTGAGTCTGGAAGGTACGACAATGATAACATTTCACTTTTAATGACTCAAACAGGAGGGGCTTGTAGAGCTTCAAACTATGTAGGATTTATTAGAAAAGCATTAGCAGAAGCAGGTTACCCAAATATTCCTGTTATAGCTTTATCGGCACAGGGCATAGAAACTAACCCTGGTTTTAACATTACTTTAACTCTAGGACATAAATTAATAATAGCTGTACTATATGGCGATTTAATAATGAGGGTATCAAATGCAACAAGACCTTATGAAGTTAATAAAAATGAAACTGATAATTTAAAAAAATATTGGATTGAAAAATGTAGAAAAGACATTCAAACTAATAAGATTTCAGTATTTAAAAACAATGTTAAACAGATTATTTCCGATTTTTCAAACATTGAAGTGGAAAATAAAGTCATTCCAAAGGTTGGAATTGTTGGAGAAATTTTAGTTAAATATTTACCTGAAGCAAATAATAATTTACAGAAAATATTGGAGTCAGAAGGTACAGAAGTAGTTTTACCGGACCTTATGGACTTTCTTATGTATTGTTTAAGAAATGCACATCATAAGAACACCTTACTTTCTAAGGGGAAAATAGGTAGTATTGTGTCAGGTGCAGGGGTGAAATTCATAGAATATTATAGGAATTTTGTAAGAGAGGAATTAAAAAAATCTAAATATAGTGCTCCTTTATTTATAACTGATTTAGAAAAAAATGCTGAGAAAGTAGTTTCCCTTGGCAATCAGTATGGAGAAGGCTGGCTGTTAACTGCAGAGATGATAGAATTAATTGAAGATGGAGCCAATAATATAGTGTGTATTCAACCTTTTGGTTGTTTGCCAAATCATATTACAGGTAAAGGTGTTATTAAAAAAATAAGACAACTATATCCTCAAGCAAATATTATACCTATTGACTATGACCCAGGTGCTAGTGAGGTAAATCAAGTTAATAGAGTTAAATTAATGCTTTCTCAAGCTAAGGAAATTCTAAAAGAGCAACAACTAGTTAACTAAAAATATTTATAATAGGAAAATTACAAATAATGTGATTTTCCTATTATTTTTATATTGAAATTTTGATATTATATATTTCATGATATAATATTTATTAATTATTTATACACCCTTGGAGGAAAAATGAAAATTAGGTCGATAGTGATTTTTTTTGTGTCTCTACTGATTTTTGGTGGTACATGGTATGTAATAGATGAAGTTTTAGATTTAAAAGCCAAATCTACTATTAATATAGATGGAGAGGTATTAGGAGAAGGAAATAAAATAGAGTCAGTTCTAGATGGGGAGCTAATGTTTTTATTAGTAGGTGTAGATAAAAACATTGATGAAGTTGGTGAAGCACAGGATGTAAGAGTAAGAACTGACACCATGATACTTACAAATGTGAATTTTGACAAAGGTACAATAGACCTTATTTCCTTACCACGAGATACAAAAATCACCTACAAAGGAAGTACGATAAAATTAGGAGAAGCTCACTCATATGGCGGTATTGAGGGAACCTTAAGAAGCGTTAGAAAGTTAACAGGACTTGATATAGATTATTATATGAGTGTAGATTATGATGCTGTTTTAAGACTTGTAGAGGTAATTGGTGGAGTAGAAGTCGATTCGCCACAGGAAATTAGTGCTCCAGAAATTAACGTTTACATACCAAAAGGGAAATCTGTTTTAGATGAAAATCAGTCTTTGTATTTTCTTAGAGCTAGACAAGTTTTGAAAAACGGATCGGACCTTGAACGTATGAAAAATCAACAATATTTTTTAAAACAACTTGTAAAAGAAGTAACTAAACCCTCTAACCTTTTAAAAATACCGGAATTATTAGAAGTATATAAGGATAATGTTACAACAAATATAGAATTGGGAAGTTTAGGAAATATTGCACTACAGGCAGCTAAATTCGATGCTTCAAAAATGACAACTCAAACACTAGAAGGTACTGATGGCTATGAAAACAATGCTAATGGAGGAAGGGTATCTTATTTTTATGTTGATGAGAAGAAAATGAATAAATTATTTTCAGGAAAATACCCAGAATATTTTTTAGATAAATCAGAAGTTGATAAATATAAATCTAATAATACAGAGAGTACAATAGAAAGAAGACAAAATTATAATTATAATTAGGTGGTTAAATGCGTTTAGATAGGAAAAAAGAACATATAGAAAATTATCTAAAATCCGATTATAAAGGTGAAACATTATTTGATGATATATACATTGAAAATAATGCACTACCAGAAGTGGATTTAGATGATATTGATACAAGCATGAAATTTCTAGGTAAAGATATTAGCTTTCCCCTTATGATTAATGCAATTACAGGTGGCGGGGAAGAATTAGCTGATATTAATGAGGATTTAGCAAGACTTGCAAAAATATTTAATATTCCTATGGCAGTTGGCTCTCAAACTATTGCTATTGAAAAAGAGGAATGTAGAAGTTCTTTTGAAATAGTTAGGGATATTATAGGTATGGATAATATAGTTATAGGGAATGTATCTGCAAACGCCCCTATAGAAAATTTTCTAGAAGCTAGTAAAATGATTAATGCAGATGCTATGCAGGTTCATTTAAATGTTGCTCAAGAGTTATTTATGGAAGAAGGAGACAGGAACTTTAAAGGAATTAAAGAAAATATCTCTAAATTTTTAGAAGTATATGATAAACCAATTATAGTTAAAGAAGTAGGATTTGGTATATCTAAAAAGGTAGCTATGGAATTAAAGGATATTGGAGTTAAATATATAGATGTAGCAGGAGCAGGTGGAACTAATTTTATAGAAATAGAGGATATTAGAAATTTTAGTTCGGATTATTCAGATTTATATGAATGGGGGATTCCAACAGCTAAGGCCTTAATTGAGTGTAGAGATATTTCCGACGATATATTTTTAGTAAGTAGTGGTGGAATAAAAACCTCACAAGATATTATAAAATCTTTAATTATAGGAGGAAATTTAACAGCAATTAGTGGAGAAATTTTACTTTATTTAATGCATGGAGGATTCGATGCAGCTAAAGATTATGTTGACTCCCTAATAAAAAAGACTAAAATATTAATGGTCCTACTAGGCAAGAAGAATATTTCAGAATTAAGAACTGTTGAGTATAGAGTTACAGGCTATTTAAAAGAATTAATAAACCCTTAAACATGGGTTTATTTTTTTTATTTCCTAATTGTAGAATTATTGTAGAATTTGTAAAAATCATAAATCTTTAAATTACTAGCTTTTTGAAAAAAATTCTTTTTGCTATTTTTTTTCTAGTGATATAATATTTAAGAATCTTAAAAACCATATTGGAGGAATCATGAAGAAAAGATCAATTATAATATTTATCGCATGTTTACTTATTTTTGGAGCTGCGTTTTACATAATAAAGGAAGTTTTAGATTTACAAGTAGCAACTACTGTAGATATATCTGGTGAGGAATTAGGAAAAGGAAACGAAATAGAGCCAGTAGTTGATAATGAACTGATGTTTTTGTTATTAGGAGTAGATAAAAACCCTGATGTAAGTGAAGAGCAACAAGATGAACATGTAAGAACAGATACGATGATATTAGTAAATGTTAATTTTGATGAAGGAACTATTGATTTAATATCAATTCCTAGGGACACAAAGGTTAATTATAATGGAAGTAATGTAAAAATAAATGCAGCCCATGCTTATGATGGAAAAGTTGGGGCTTTAAAAGCAGTAAGACAGTTAACAGGATTAGATATAGATTATTTTATGAGTGTAGATTACAATGCAGTCTTAAGGCTTGTTGAAGTAATAGGAGGAGTTGAGGTTGATTCTCCACAGGTTATAGAGGCACCAGAAATAGGAGTTTATATTCCTAAGGGGAAATCAGTACTAGATGAAAAACAATCCTTGTATTTTTTAAGGGCAAGGGAGGTTTTAAAAAATGGATCTGATTTTGAAAGAATGGAAAACCAACAGTACTTTTTGAAACAATTAGCAAAAGAAGTTACTAAAATATCTAATTTACCTAAAATACCAAAACTTTTTAAGGTTTTTAAAGATAATGTAGAACATAACTTAAGTCTAGGAAATTTTGGAGATATTTTACTACAGATAGTAAAATTTGATTCATCTAAAATGACAACAATGACCTTAGAAGGAACAACAGGTAGGGAATATAATGCAAATGGAAATCCTGTAGATTATTTTTATGTTAACAAAGAAAAAATGAATAGATTATTTTCTGAAAAATATCCAGAATATTTTTTAGATAAATCAAAAATAAATGCTTTTGATTAAGACCATAAATAGAGCGTCTAAGGTTATAGGATATAATCTTAGACGCTCTTTAAGTTTATAAAGATGGGTTTATTTTTTATCTTCCCTATATTTTTTCATAACATCTGCAAAAATTTCTGCACTAGATGGAGGTGTATATGTAATAGCATTAGCACCAGCATCTATTGTGGCTTCAATTTGTTCATCGGTTTTTCCACCAGTAGCAATTATTGGAAATTCAGGTCCAAAAATATTTCGGGCTTTTCTAACTATATTTATTGTGTTTTTACCACCGGAAATATTAAAAATATTTGCTCCTGCCTTAGCCTTTCCTTCAAAGTCATCGTTTTCTGAAACAATAGTAGCTACTATTGGAATATCTAAAGATTCAGCTATTAAAGCTAATGTCTCATTTTGCATAGGTGCGTTTACAACAACACCATAGGCACCAAGTAATTCAGCTTGAAGGGCTAAAGTTAAAGACCTTTCACCTGAAGTTAAACCTCCTCCTACTCCTACAAATAGAGGGGTGAAAGAAGATGAAAGTAAGGCTTGGGTAATTGTTAATGTTGGTGTAAAGGGATAAACTGCCATAACGGCATCTGGATTACTATTTTGTATTACAGCAACATCTGTAGAAAATATTAAGGATTTTATTCTTTTATTTAAGATGATAATACCACTACATTTTCTAATGACATTAGGAACTTTAACTGAACGAGTTCTAAGGTTAGATGTTATTTCTGGAATATAATTATGTTTCATGAAATACCTCCATATAGTATATTTTTTAGTATATCATTAATTATTAAGAATAGACAATTATAAAAAAATTATTTGTAAAATTATTTCTTATATGGTAATATACTTAGGTAATCCTTGCTACATAAAGTAGCCAGAGACCAGAAGGAGGTGTATTTAATGAGAAAATACGAAGGTGTTTTAGTATTTAAACCAGATTTGGAAGATGAAGCTAGAAATCAAGCATTTGATCGTATAAAAGAAACTATAGAATCAAACGGTAAAATCTCTGAAATTTCAGACTGGGGTAAGAGAAAATTAGCTTATGAAATCAACTACATTAAAGAGGGATATTATTATATTGTAGAATTTGAAGCTAATCCTGAGTTGATTACAGAGATAGAAAGAAGAAGTAGAATATCTGATGCAATCATTCGTTATATGTTTGTTAGAAAAGATGCATAATAGGAGGTATTAACTTGAATAACGTTATATTGATTGGTAGACTTACAAGAGATCCTGAATTAAGATATACTGCAGGAACTGGAATAGCTATGTGCAGATTTACATTAGCAGTTGATAGAGGTTTATCTAGAGACAAAAAAATGGAAATGGAACAAAAAGGACAACCTACAGCAGATTTTATTGGTTGTATAGCTTGGGGCAAAACTGCAGAACTAGTTGCTAATTATTTGTCCAAGGGAAGACAAGTTGCTATTCAAGGAAGAATACAAACAAGTTCTTATGAAGGTCAAGATGGCAATAGAGTTTATAGAACAGACGTTGTTGCAGAAAGAGTAGAATTTATTGGAAGTAGTCCTTCTGCAGGACAAGGTATGAATACAGGATTTAATCAAGTTAATAACTATAATCAAAATGCAGGATTTAATCAAGATATTAGTGATGATAATTTTGGGTTAGGTGACGATGCCTTCCCATTAAATGATGAGGATATACCGTTTTAATATAGGAGGATTTTAAGTGCAAAGAAGATATAGACCTAGAAAAAAAGTTTGTGCTTTTTGTGCTGATAAAAACAAAACCATAGATTACAAAGACGTTAATAATTTAAAAAAATTTGTTAGCGAAAGAGGAAAAATACTTCCTCGAAGAGTAACTGGTTGTTGTGCTAAGCATCAAAGAGCAGTAACTGAAGAAATAAAAAAAGCTAGACAAGTAGCATTGCTACCATATAGCGCCGATTAGTAAATGAAGCTCTGTTGCGTAACAGAGCTTTTTCTATTTTTTCATAGAATTATGTATGTTATAATCATATATAGATTAGAAAATAGGAGAAAGATATGAAAATATGCTATCTTGCCGATGCAACTAGTGCCCATACTCGTAAATGGTGTGATTTCTTTTTAAGTAAAGGCTATGAAATCATAGTAATTTCTTTAGGGGATGCTGTTATTGAGGGTTGCAAAGTCTATTCCTTCGGAATGAAAGATTTAATATTAAAAAGTGATATTAGTAAATTATTTAACTATACAACAAAAATTGGAAAAGTAAGAAAGATTATAAAGGAAGAAAATCCAGATATAATACATGCACATTATGCAACAAGCTATGGGATATTAGCGTCTATGTTAAATATTCATCCATATATCTTGTCTTTTTGGGGGTCAGATGTTTATGATTTTCCCAACCGGTCTGCTATACATAAGTTTATGTTAAAGAATAATATAAAATCAGCAGATTATATTATGTCCACTTCAAAGGATATGAAAAAAGAGGTTTTAAAATACACAAATAAGAATATACTCGTTACTTATTTTGGGGTAGATGTTAATGCTTATGCTCCTAAAAAAGTTAACAGATACGATGATTTTACTGTAGGTACAGTAAAATCGTTTTATGAAAAATATTCTTTAGATTATTTAATTAAGGGTTTTAAAATTTTTGTTGATAGGGTTAAAAATGAAAATATTAAACTAATATTAGGTGGCAAAGGTAAGGAAGAAGAAAATCTTAAGAGGTTAACTAAAGAATTGGATTTGGAAAATCAGGTAGAATTTTTAGGCTTTTTAAATCAAGAAGAAGTTGTAGAGGCATTTAATAAAATGGATGTTGCGGTTTTTCCTTCTACTCAGGAGAGTTTTGGAGTTGCTGCAGTTGAGGCTCAAGCTTGTGGTATTCCTACAATAGTATCGAATGTAGGAGGGTTACCAGAAGCGACTAAACCAGGAGAAACCAGTTTAGTAGTTGAACCGAAAAATGCCGAACAAATAGCCGAAGCTTTGGAAAAGTTATATTATAATAAAGAGCTACAGGAAAATATGGGAAAAAAAGCAAGGGAATATGTATTAGAGAAGTTTAATATTGTAGATAATTTCAACTATGTTGATGAAATATATAAAAAAATTATAAAAGAAAAAGAAGTGTAAATTATGAGATATTTAAGAACATTAGGATTAATATTATTAGATATTATATTAATAAATTTCAGTTATTTACTGGGACTTATATTACGTTTTGATGGAAAAACACCAGATATATATTTAAATAGTTATTTTAAATATGCTTTGTATATAACATTGTTACAGATAGTAATATTCTATATTTTTGGTCTTTATAAGACCATGTGGCGATATGCTAGTATTGAAGAGTTTTTAAAAGTAATAGGAGCGGTTATTTTTGCTACTGTTGTAACAGCAATAGTTTTTATAACACTTATAGATAGGGAAATTCCAAGATCTATATATGTTATGGCACTTTTATTCGAAACGGTGTTAATTTCCGGAGTTAGACTATTTTCAAGAGCTAGAGATGTACTGGTGCGTAAAGCTTCAAATAAAGGTAAAAAATCTCCATCTCAAATAAAGAGAACCTTAATAGTAGGAGCAGGAGAAGCAGGGGTTTTAGCTCTTATGGAACTAAGAAAACATCATGAAATAGCTTCTGTTCCAGTAGCGTTTATAGATGATGATCCAGAAAAAAAGAATAAGATAATAAAAGGTATTCCAGTTGTTGGTACAAGACATGACATTCCAAAAGTTGTAAGGGATTATAAAATAGATGAAATAATAGTAGCTATGCCATCTATACCGGAAGTACAACAAAAAGAAATACTGGAAATAGCTAATAAAACAAAAGTTAAAACGAAGATTATACCAGGCTATTATAAGGTAATAGAAGAGGATAATTTCGATTTAAATCTTATAAGGGAAGTAGAAATAGAAGATTTATTAGGAAGAGATGAAATTAAACTTGATACCGATTCATTATCGGAATTTATTGAAAATAAAGTTATATTAGTTACTGGTGCTGGAGGTTCTATTGGTTCAGAACTATGTAGACAAATAATTAAATATAATCCAGAAAAACTTGTAATGGTAGATATTTATGAAAATAATATATATGATATTCAAAATGAAATAAAAAGAGCTTACGATAAACCTCAAATAGAAGTATTAATAGACAATATTAGAGAAATAGAAAGAATGGAATATATATTTAATAAATATAAGCCAAAGGTTGTCTTTCATGCAGCAGCCCATAAACATGTTCCTTTAATGGAGGATTCACCAGTATCGGCAATTAAAAATAATATTTTTGGAACATTAAATCTTTTAAAATGTTCTGACAAATTTGGAGTAGAAAAATTTGTAAATATTTCTACAGACAAGGCAGTAAATCCTACTTCTATTATGGGATGTACAAAACGTATTTGTGAAATAATGGTTCAAACAATGAATGAAAAATCTGAAACTGACTTTGTAGCAGTAAGATTTGGTAATGTACTAGGCTCAAATGGTTCAGTAATACCTTTATTTAAAAATCAAATTAAAGAAGGTGGACCTGTTACAGTTACCCATCCAGATATAATTAGGTATTTTATGACTATACCTGAGGCTTGTCAATTAGTTATGCAAGCAGGGGCTATTGCCAAAGGTGGGGAAATATTTATTCTAGATATGGGAGAACCTGTAAAAATATTGGATTTAGCAGAAAAATTAATAGAGTTATCTGGTTTTGTACCTTATGAAGATATTAAAATAGAATTTACTGGACTTAGACCTGGTGAAAAACTATATGAGGAATTGCTTTTAAACAAAGAAAACTCATGTAAAACAGAGTTTGAAAAGATATTTATAGAAAAACCTTATAAACATGATGTTGAAGTTTTAAATAAGGGATTAGAAAAATTAGAAAAAGATATTCACAATAATAATAAGATAGAGTTAGTAAATGATTTAAAATATATTGTTCCAAATTTTACGCCAGATATTTAATAGAGGAAAATAATGAGAAATAGTGTATTAGAAGTTTGTTCCTATTATATGGGTTCAACTCTTTATCAAAGTTTATTTGATCAATTTGATTACAAAAAAATAGATTACGATATTTTATATTTTTGTTCCAGAAAAACTGTAATAGAAAGAGAAATACCGGATAATTTAATTGTTTCTCAATCATTTCATCCATGGGATAGGGCAGTGTTTCATATAAAACATAATAAAGTCTATAAGGATATACAAAATAAAATAGACTTTAATAAATATTATATGACTCATGCTCATTCCCTAGTATCAAATGGATATATTTCTATGAAAATTAAAGAGGATTATGGTATTCCATATATAGTAGCAGTTAGAAATACGGATTTATTTACATTTTTAAGACTATATCCCTTTGTAAGGAATACAGCAAGAAAAATTTTAAATGAAGCAGAGAAGGTTATTTTTTTATCCCCAACCTATAGGGACTTAACGGTAAACAAATATGTAAAGGTTGAAGATAGGGAAAAAATATTGGAAAAATCCATTATTTTACCAAACGGAATAGATCAGTATTATTTAGATAATGGACAAATAAGAGAAAAAAATAGTATAAATGATGTTAATTTAATTTACGTTGGTAGAGTAGATGATTTAAATAAAAATGTTATAACTACTATTAAAGCTTGTAAAAAATTAATAAAAGAAGGATATAATGTTAATTTAACATTAGTTGGCAGATTGAAGAATTCTATTTTTAAAAGAATAGTTGAAAATAATAAATTTATTAGCCATATTTCTGAAACTGATAAATATGGAGTTAGAGAGGCCTTAAACAAAAATGATATTTTTGTAATGCCATCTAAAAAAGAAACCTTTGGTTTAGTATATGTTGAGGCTATGAGTCAGGGATTGCCAGTAGTATACACAAAAGGTCAAGGATTTGATGGGCAATTTCCAGAAGGACATGTTGGATATCATGTCTGGTACAAAGATGCAGATGGTATAGTTGATAGAATAAAAGACATATTAAAAGACTATAACAACATGTCTATTAATGCTTCAAAGTCTGCTAAAAAATTTAACTGGAAGGATATATCTAAAGAATATATAGAAATTTATAATAATATTAAGGAATAGATAAATATGAAAGTTATGATAGCTTCTCAAGGTTATCCGACAAAAGAATATCCTATGAATGGAATTCATCAATATGCTTATGCAAAGGCTTTGAAAAAGTATGGTGAAGATGTATATGTTGTTGCCTTAGACCTTAGATCTTTTAGAAGGAAAAGAAAATGGGGTTATGAGGAAAAGATAGTTGATGGAATAAAAACATATGCAATAAATATACCATTAGGGAATATAAATCAAAAACTTCTATGTAATATAGGAGCTTTTTTCTTAAAGAGAAGAATTAATTATATTTTAAATAAGGAAAAAAACACAGAAATAATTCATTCGCATTTTACAGAACCTTCCTATTCCTTTATAAAAACAATAAAGGATAAAAGTATTAATATTCCAATAATTGTTTCCGAACATTCATCTTCTATAAATAAAGAGGATTTAAGTAATATTAGAAAAGATAAACTAGAAGTAGCAAAATATGTATATAATAATTGTGATGAGCTATTAGTAGGCAGTCCCTTTTTTCAGGAAAGATTATATAGGAATTTTGGAATTAAACCTATTTGTACTCCAACTGTAGCCAATACCGATGTCTTTAAACTTAAAAATTATAATTTTAACGAAAACATATATAGAATTATATCTACTGGTAATTTAAAATTGGAAAAAGGTCACAGGGAATTAATTAGGGCATATGGTAAAGTTTTTAAAAACAAAAGTAGTGAATTATTAATTTTTGGAGAAGGCGATGACAGAAGGGAATTGGAAAAAATAATTCAAGAAGAAAATTTAGAGCAGAAAGTTTATTTAAAGGGACATAGAAGATTAGAAGAAATTGCTGAAGAATACAATAAAGGGGATCTTTTTGTACTAGCATCCCATTCAGAAACCTATGGCAAGGCCTATATAGAGGCGATGATATGCGGTCTTCCAGTTATAACAACGAGAAATGGTGGAAGTGAACACTTTATAGAGGAATTTAATGGGGCTATAGCAAATGTAAAGGATATAAATGATTTAGCAAATAAACTTGAATTAATGTATAATAATAGACATAAGTTTAATAAAAAAATTATTAGTGAATATGCAAATGAAAATTTTTCTGAAAAGGCTTCGATTTTAGAATTAAAAAAAATATATTCCACAGTTTTAAGGGGAGAAAAATATGTCAGATAAAAAGAGAAAGAGTTTTAGTGATATTAATAAAAAATATAGTTTCCTTGATGAAGGTGTTGAGGGTTTAAAAAACAGAAATTCTACACGAGATGAAGAAGCTCGAAGAAGGGTAATGTCTGAAAAATCTGAAAAAAACAATAGACAAAACGTTAATCAACAGGTTCGTAGAAATACTAAAAACAACCAAACTAGGGAAAACTTTAGAGACCATACAATAAAAATGGATGCTCAGGCTATTGAAAAAGAGCGTAGAAGAGTTGAAATGAAAGCTCGAAGGGAAAGAGAGCAAAAGAGAAAAAAAAGATTAATGATTTCGGTTTTTGTTGGAGTAATAATAGTAGTGCTTCTAGCCTTTACTATTAAAACGCTTTTAGATAATAAAAATGCAAAGACCAATCCAGTTGTAGCAACAGACACTTCAGAAAAGACAAAGGTTAAAGATGTTGATACTGAAATGTTAAAAGGTTTTGTAGTAACTACAAAAGCAACTAAATGTTTTGAAGAAAGTAAAGATTCCTCCACTGAATTAAAAGAAATTCAAGCTGGAGAATATTTAGAAAAATTTGGAACAGTTGATGAATTTACGAAAATTAAATATAAAGGAATAGAAGGCTATGTTCATACAGTAGATATTGCTGAAATTAGCAAAGAAAATGAGTTTAAGGTAATAGATGGTATATTAATAGTAAATAACGACTATAGATTACCGGAAGAATACGAAGCTGGGAAAAATGCAGAAGCTAGCACAAGTTACGATATAATGGTTAAAGCAGCTAAAACCGATGGCGTTAGTATTAAAGTTGCAAGTGATTATAGAAGCTATGAATTACAAAAGAATAATTCCTACAATAGTGAAGGAATTAGTGAATATGGTGAATATTTAAGTGATGGTTCACCAGTACCAGCAGGTGCAAGTGAGCATCAAACTGGCTTAGCTTTCGATGTATATGGAGACTATGAGGCTAAATACAGTAAGAATTTTGTAGAATCTACTGAATATAAATGGATAAAAGAAAATGCTCATAAATATGGTTTTATAATTAGATATCCTGAAGGAAAAGAAGAAATAACTGGTAGAAAAGCAGAACCTTGGCATTTGAGATTTGTTGGAACTAAGGTAGCAAAGGAAATGTATGCTAATAACCAAACCCTAGAGGAGTATTTAGGATTAGTTAAAAATGTAGCCAATGAAGAAGAGGATAGTATCAACAATGAAAATAAAGAAAATGAAGATACTAACAACAAGGAGAACTCTTCAAAGGATAATTTAAATAACAATTCCGATAATTCAAACAATAACAATTCAAACAACAATAATTCTAATAATTCAAAAGAGAATGAAAATAATAATTAGCCATAAAAATCAACAGTGAAAACTGTTGATTTTTTGTATATATTCAAGCTTTGAATTTGTGATAGTATCATATTGAGAGGGAAAATAAAGGAGAAAATGTAATGGATAATATTATAGAGATTTGTATTATAATTGGACTTATATTTGTATTTTTTAAAATAATAAAAACTTCTATAAAGTTTTTTGGGAAAATAATAATAAATGGTATAATTGGAGTAGTGAGTCTTTTTATATTTAATGCTATAGGTGGAATTATAGGTTTAAATTTAGCCATAACACCTATTAATGCAATTATTTCAGGAATATTTGGCATTCCTGGCATAATTGTGTTATTATTTATAAATGCATAATAAGTTTATTAAGACTTTATAAATCAGGAGGTAATTATGTCAGAATTTAAATTAGAAGCTAAAATAAGAGAAGGTATAGGTAAAAATAAAGTAGATAAATTAAGAGTTGAAAAATTAATACCTAGCGTTATTTATGCAAAAGGTAAAGAAAGTTTACCAATAGTACTAGATGCAAAAGAATTTGATAAAATATATTTAGGAGCTGGTACAAGTAATATAATTGATTTGGAAATAGATGGAGTAACTAAACCAGCATTAATTAAGGAAGTTCAAAAACATCCATTTAAAAATCAATACATTCATGTGGACTTTGTTGGAGTAGATATGACTGAAAAGATGAGAGTTGTTATTCCAGTTGTATTAGAAGGAAGGGATTCAATAAGAGTTCAACCATCAGTATTAATGCAATTAGTAAATGAAATAGAAGTTGAATGTTTACCAGCTGATCTACCAAGTGAAGCAATTGTAAATGTAGAAAACATGCAAATTGGAGATACTTTATTAGTTAAAGACCTAGATGTATCTAGCAATGAAAAAGTTGAAGTATTAGTTGATCTAGAAGAAGCAATAGCAACATTATCAGAACCTAGAGAAGAAGTTATTGAAGAAGAAATAGAAGAAGTTGACGCTGCAGATGTTCCAACAGTTGGAGAAGAAGAGGAAGAAGCTTCAGAAGAATAAAAAAATAGTTGACAGAATTTCAGATTCTGTTATACTTATTATGTTAATTAAATAGTTGGCTACCAAAGACCGTAGGTATCGAAAGATTTAAATATCCTACCGAGGTGGATAAGATAAATACAATATCTTTCTGCCTGTTGGTAGAAAGATTTTTTTATGTGTAGCCGTAGTGGAGGTGAAAGTATAGTGAAGGATTATGTTTTAGAGAAAAAACAATCAGTAGTTAATGAAATTAAAGAAAATATTGAATCTTCAAAGTCAATTGTTTTAGTTGATTACAGAGGATTAAATGTAGAAGAATTAACAGATCTTAGAGACAGATTTAGAAAAGAAGATGTAGTGTATAAAGTTTATAAAAACACTATGATGAACTTTGCTTTTAAAGAACTAGGTTATGAAGATATTCTTGAATTATTAGAAGGACCTAATGCAGTAGCATTTAGTAAAGAAGATCCAATAGCAGGTGCTAGAATTGCAAATGATTTTGCAAAAGAACATGAAAATCTAGAAATTAAAGCAGGTTACTTAGAAGGCGAATTTTTAGATCTAGCAGGAGTAAAAGATTTAGCATCTATACCAGCAAGAGAAGTATTGTTAGCTAAATTACTTGGAAGCTTCAAGGCTCCAGTATCTAATTTCGTATACTTAGTAGATGCAATAGCTAAGAAAAAAGAAGAAGAATCACCAGCAGAAGAAGCGGTTGAAGCATAATTAAAAAAAGATAAAACATATAAATTAAACGGAGGTTTAGAAATGTCAGTAGAACAAATATTAGAAGCTATTGAGAACATGAGTGTTCTTGAATTAAATGAATTAGTAAAAGCAGCAGAAGAAAAATTCGGAGTATCAGCATCAGCACCAGTAGTAATGGGTGGACCAGTTGCAGCAGGTGGAGAAGCAGCAGCAGAAGAAAAATCTGAATTTGATGTAGTATTAGAATCAGCAGGAGCTGAAAAAATCAAAGTTATAAAAGTAGTTAAAGATATAACTGGTTTAGGATTAAAAGACGCTAAAGCATTAGTTGATGGTGCACCTAAAGCAATTAAAGAAGGTGTAGCTAAAGCAGAAGCTGAAGAAATGAAAGCTAAACTAGAAGAAGTTGGAGCTACAATAGAATTAAAATAATAGCTTAAAAGCCTAGAAGTTAGTGATATACTAGCTTATAGGCTTTTTTATTTTGTGAAATAACCATGAAGCAATTCTACATTATATATTTTATAGGGTTCTATAATTTATGGTGTTGGTGAAGGAAAATGAAAATCTTCTCCAGCATACTCCTAGCGAAAAGACAGTAAATAATACTTTGAATATTATAGGAGGAATATTTCAGTTTTAAATTTTAAAACAAAAAATTATTTTAAATTTGATATAAAAAAATATTTATATATAATGAAATAGAGCTACAATAATTACTTTGTTACTATATTTATAATATTAGTTATAGATTTTTTATTAATAGTAAATTAGAAAAAATTAAAGGAGAATGTCATATGAAGAAATTTGAATATAAGATTATTAATACAGAAGTAGAAGGGTTTTTTGGTAGTAAAGTTGACGATTATTATTTATCCGAAGAACTAAATGAATTAGGTTTAGAAGGTTGGGAATTAGTAGCTATGGTGCTATAACCCAAGGATATGGTTCAACTAAAAGTATAATGTCCACTTTTAAAAGAGAGGTTGAAAAAGAGTAGGATTGTTTAATGAAAAGTTATAAAAACATTTTTTCTTAAGCAAGGGGATTTTGATGAAAAATAAAGATAATGAATACTTAGGGTTGGCAATTGTTTTAGGCGGTGGCCTTGGTCTTGCATTAGGAATGTCAATTGGGACAATGTTTGATAAAATGTTATTAGGTTCTTCTCTAGGTTTAATAGTGGGAGCAGCTCTAGGTTTAATAATTTCTTTACTTATAAGTTCAAATAAAAACAAATAAACCAAACTATAATAAGTACAAATAATTATATTTTTAGATTGTAGTTATTTAAAGAAAATTAACAATGTAAAAGGATTATGTAGAAAATAGAGCTTAAATTCCATAAAAATATCTAGGGAGATTTTAAAAAAAGAGAAATATATTTATTATCTAATATAAAACAGCCTAATATTAAAGAAAAAATTAATAAAATTATAAAAAACTAACT